>JALYZI010000098.1 GCA_030948915.1 Acidobacteriota bacterium | reverse complement strand
GTCCTGAGTCCCACCCGCCACACAGGACTCAGGACTCAGGACTCAGGACTTCTATACGAGCTCCAGGATATGTCCGAGCTTCTTCTTCTTCGCTTCGAGATACTTTTGCGTTCCGGTGTGCGGTGCGATTTCCAGCGGCACGCGCTCGACGATCTCGAGGCCGAATCCCTCGATCGCCACATACTTTGCGGGATTGTTCGTCATCAGCCTGATTTTGCGGATGCCGAGGTCGCGGAGGATTTGTGAGCCGGTGCCGTAGTCGCGGATGTCGGGCGCGAAGCCGAGCTCCGCGTTGGCTTCGATCGTGTCGTGGCCCTGCTCCTGAAGCTCGTAAGCCTTCAGCTTGTTGAGAAGGCCGATGCCGCGTCCTTCCTGCAACAGATAGAGGACCACGCCTTTCTTCTCAGCCGCAATGAGCTCGAGCGCGCGCTCCAGTTGCGCGCCGCAATCGCAGCGGTTCGAATGAAAGACATCGCCGGTGAGACAGGAGGAATGCACGCGCACGAGCACTTCGTCAGCCTCCGAGACTTCGCCCATGACCAGGGCAACGTGCTCTTCGCCGGTGATGTCGCTCTTGTAGGCGTGAACGCGGAAGTCGCCGTACGCAGTCGGCAGACGCGGAGAAGCCAGACAGCGCACGTGCTTCTCGTGCTGCATGCGGTAGTTGATGATGTCGGCGACTGTGATGATCTTCAGGCCGTGGCGCGTCGCGAATTCGCGGAGATCGGGCAGCCGCGCCATCGTCCCGTCTTCATTCATGATTTCGCAGATCACGGCTGCCGGAGTCATTCCGGCGATGGAAGCCAGATCGACCGAGGCCTCCGTCTGACCTGCGCGTTTGAGCACGCCGCCCTTGCGCGCGCGGAGCGGGAAGACATGGCCGGGACGGAGCAGATCGGCCGGCCGGCTCTTCGGATCGATCGCGACGCGAACGGTTTCCGACCGGTCGAAGGCCGAGATGCCCGTCGTCACGCGGCCGCGCGCTTCGATGGAAACCGTGAACGCAGTTCCGTACGGCGATGTGTTGTTCTCGACCATGAGCGGCAGATCGAGCTCCTCGCACCTCTCCTCGGTCAGCGCCAGACAGATCAGGCCGCGGCCGTTCTTTGCCATGAAGTTGATCGCTTCCGGCGTGACCTTGTCGGCCGCGATGCAGAGATCCCCCTCGTTCTCGCGGTCTTCGTCATCGACGATGATGACGAACTGTCCACGGCGGTAGATCTCGGCGGCTTCTTCGACAGTGGCGAACGGCATCGGGTTCCTATTCTAAGCGGTGATCTTGAACTTCTGCTCCAGGTTGTACGACTGCTTGGAGATCGTGTCGAGGATCCTCATTTTCAGAGTGTATTCACCCGGCGGGAGCGGTTTCGCCATCTGCGAAAGAGGAATGCCGCTGATGATCGCGTATTCACCCGGCCCGACTGCTCCGGAAAGCGGCAGCGCCTGCGCGTCCGAGAGCGGCGCGCCGGCGACGGTCTTTCCTTTCGAATCGACGAGGTCGAGTTTCATCTGCAGCTTCGGCAGATTCGTGGTCGCGTCGAGGGTCGGATTGTGAAGCTCGACGAAGTAGTTGAGCTCGTCTTTGTTCGTGAACTGCATGCTCGCTTTCGGAACGATTTTCAGTTTTCCGAACGCGAACGGCGATTTCACAGGCGCGGCTTCAGGCAGCTCATAGACATTGTCGGAAAGAATCATCCGCGATGTTCCGGTGGTCGCCGGTGCGAGCTCGATCGGCCCGGAAGTGACGGTGACAGGCGTTCCGGCTTTCGCAAGACCGACGATCGCTGTGTATTTGCCTGCCGGAAGATCGAGAGTCCTGTCGACAAAAAAGTCCGCCTTGGAGGCCGTCAACTTCGCCGGCTCTTCAAACGCCAGGACGCGCTTGCCGGTGCTGTCTTCAATGACGCCGAAGAACGTGTCCGCCGAATCGGCGGTCAGACCGGACGAACCCGTAACGTAAACACCGAGCGGCGCGTAATAGCCGCCCCTCGGCGCGACGAATTCCGCGTACGACAAGAAGGTGTTCTTTGCTGTGCCCTTCCCTGCCTTCGCGGCCGCGACTGCCGTCTCGAACGCTGCCGTTTTCAAGACGGTCATGGGCGCCACGGGAGCGGCGGGAACGGCTGCCGGCGGCGGCACGGGTTGCTGCGCCTGCTGCTTTGGAACCGAGGTGAGATTCGGCTGCGTGATCCCGGCGGTGATCACGCGCTGCGACGCGGCGGCGAAATCAAAGCGCGGCGTCTCCATCCGCATTTCCTTGTTGTTCAAGCGGTCGACAAATCGAATCTCGACTTTAGGCGCGTTGAACAGTTTCTCGGCGGTTGCGCCTTCGTAGATCCACGTTTGACGCTCGCCGACGGTGTCGTCGGTTTCGCTTCCGACAGCAGTCGAAGTCGCATCCGCCGGGGGCTGCGTCAGAGCACGGCCGGGCGTCCGGAGCGCGCGTGTCGGAGCGCCGAACAAGACGAGGGCCTTGCCGCGATCAGTCAGCGATCCGCGCTGCCGTCCGTTCGCAAAATTCTGATCGGCGTACTGCACGCGGCCCTCGAATTCACCGCGAAATTCGTTCTGCGGAGTGGCGGGCGTCGGATCGCGCCGCGCCCAGAACAGAGCGATGAATTGATCGGCATCGGCGTCGCTCTTGATCGCGTTCCAGGCCGTCATTTCGTCTTTGGTCATGATGTACTGCACGGGTCCCCTCGCCCAATCGGCTTTCGCCATGGAAAGCTGCGCGAAGGATGCGGTCGCGGCTGCTGATGCTAGAACGGCGGCAATAACGAAGTTTCGCATTTTCATATGTCTCTCCAGGACAACCTGAGAACCGCGACAACCCGACAACCTATTCTTCGTCAAACTTCTCCATCTCCTCGTACAGCTTGTCCATCTCGTCATCGAGCTCTTCCTGCTTGAGGACGCCTTTGCGCACGAGAAGCGCGGCGAGGCTGTGCAGCAGGATGCTGTTCTCGATGATCATCTGCTCGAACTGTTCGTCATCCTCGGCGCCATTTCCGTTGGGCTCGACGTCTTCATCCATCGTCGCATCTCCTCGAACGACGCGGTTTATCACAAACGAATAGAATTCGCATCGATGCGGCGCGCCGGCATCCTTTTCCTTCTCGCGGCCCTCGGATGTGTTCAGCGTGAGCCAGGTGGACCGACGCACGCATTCAAAGCCGGCCTCCTCACGCCCGGCTCAGTGAATGACAACGGATGGAACGCCATCGCGTACGAGGGTCTGCTCCGAATTCAAAAGCAGCTCGGAGCGCAGATTTCGCATCAGGAAACGAAGACGCCCGCTGAGTTCGATGAGGGATTTCGTTCCTACGGCGCGAAGGGTTTCGACCTGGCTTTCGGTCACGGCTTCGAGTTTCAGGACGCGGCGCTGAAGGCCGGCAAGGAGTATCCGAAAACGATCTTCATCACGACGTCCGGCAGCTCGGTCGCTCCGAATGTCTCGCCGATGGTTTTCCAGATGGAGCAGGCGACCTATCTCCTCGGCATCATCGCGGCGCGGGAGTCAAAGACCGGCAAGGCGGGGGTCGTCGGGGGCATCAAGCTGCCATCGATCGATTCGACATTCATCGCGTTCAGGGCCGGCGCGCGATCGGTCAATCCGAAGTTCGAGGTCAAGGAAATATATACCGGTAATTTTGACGATTTGGGAGCCGCGCGACTCGCGACGCTCTCGCTGATCAACGCCGGCTGCGACTTCATTTTTCATCAGGCGAATGAGGCCGGCCGCGGCGTGTTTCAGGCCTGCAGCGAGCGAAACATCCGCTGCTTCGGCTCCAACAAGAATCAGAACGATCTCGCGCCCAATGTGATCCTGGCCTCGGCGGTTCTCGATGTGCCGTCGGCGTTTGTCTACATGGCAAAGACCGTCCGCGATCATCGCTTCCAGCCGCGCGTCTACTGGCTCGGCATGAATGAGGGAATCGTGTCGCTGGCGTGGAACGACCGCCTGAAATCGGCGGTCTCGCCGGCGACGGTCGCGGAGGTGGCCAGTGTCGAGAAGGAGATTCGGAGCGGCGCCCGTCAGGTTCCTCGCGGGTTTTAGGGTCAGGCCTTCGTTTTTCGGTTTTCTCCACGAAGTGTAGACCTGCAGCGATCGATGCAGTCCTGAAGAACACGATTACGCGCGAGTTTTTCATCGCATCCGCGGATCAGATATGACGCGTGGCCGGCGCTTCGAAGGCGCAGGCCGGCAGCGATCTGGCGAAGGGTCAACATCGCCTCGTGCCAGGCGATCCACGCGACAATCATTCGCGAGACGCCACCGCGGCCATGTCGAATTCGACCCTCGTGGACCGAGAGTGTCGTTGCGACCGCGGCGATGACACGCGCCATCGTCGGTGTCTGGACGACCCGCTGCATCCGAGGGTGCTCATCGGCACGCGGCTTCAAGTCGACCTGTTCCTGAACGCGTTTCATCCACGTTTCGCTACCGAGGTAAATCCCGACGCGCTTTGCCCAGGGCGAGGCGTCGGCTCCGATGGCTGCGTCGACAAACTGTCGATAGTTGACGCGAGCGAGATCGCGCCAGGGTGCGAACTGAGCCAGGACGTCGTCGACCGCCAGCCATTCCGGCGATTCCACAGTCCCGAGCACAGCACGGTGGCTGCTCCACGCGTAGTCTTCGGGCCGCGTCACCATCCTCGCTCTCACCGGATTGAGCACGACGTAACGGAGGACCTCCAGAAAATAGGTCTCCTTCTCGATCAACGACGCGTTGAACCGACCCTGGTAGAGATGTCCGACGCGTTGATGGCGTCGATTTATGGCTTGTGCATACCGGAAATTGAGCCACTGCATCCCGCGCGACAAGGTCTCCGATGTGAGCTGAACCACCAGATGAAAGTGATTCGGCATGAGTACGTACGCGTAAAGAATCCACTCAAAATGCGTGACGCAGCGGCCTAACAACTCGAGAAAGAGGTTGCGATCACTGTCGGCGTAATAAATGCCCTGACGACAGTTACCGCGCACGGTGATATGCCAGAGTGAGCCGGGATACTCGAGACGAAGCGGTCGTGACATAGCACCCCCGAGGCTACCTCGGTGGTACTTTTGTTCTACAGCTCGTGGAAAAAATCGAAAATCAAAGGCCTGACCCCTCCACGCAGGTCGCAGAGCTCGTCAGGGCGTTGGCGCTTGGCTGGAAGAATCTCGCGGCCTACCCCCCCGGCCACCCGGCCCTTGTCCAGTCGCTCGAGCTGGTGCATCGCAGGCTGGATGATCTTCGCGGGCCGGGCGGCGACGTCGTCCTCGGCATCGAAAACGATGGCCTGCTGTACGGCGCGGACAGAATCGATTCGGCCTCCGCGCAGAAGTTCGCGCAGGCGCTGTACGCGCGCGGAGTAGCCGTCCTTCGTTTCACGACCGATACGTCCGCGCACGACATCGAGACCTTTCTGAGACTGCTCGCGGCCAGCACGCCGGCAGAGCAGAAGCGACCCGTTTGGGATGAGCTGACGGCTTCCGGCATCACGAACATCACTTTGCAGCCTGTCGATTACTCCGGCCTCCAGGTCACGGACAACTTGAGCGAGACCGAGACGAAGCTGCCTTCGCTGTGGGAGGAAGTGCTTCGAGCCATGATGGAAGGCCGCGAGCTCACGACCGAGGCGGAAGATTTTCTCGCCTTGCGCGGCGAGGAGCAATCGCCTGAGGATCTCTCGCGGATGATCGTGAAGTATGTCGACTCCGCGATCCTCACGAAGCCGACGTTCGATCCCGACGCGACATTCGGCGTGCGCATGCCCGTCCGCGGCGAGACGCCGGAATCGATACAGGACCGCCTGGCGGCAGCGGTGGCCGGTCACATCGCGAAGGCCAAGGGCGCGTCGCGTGAAAAATCGCTCGATCAGGCGATTGAACTTCTCGGCACGCTCCCGACAACGCTGCGTAAGACAGTCGTTCGCAAAATTGCGGAGGCTCTGGCGACCGACGATTCCGCCGGCGCGCTTCTGCGCGATCTGGCGGCCGCCGTCCCGCAGGACGAGATCCTGGAAGCGCTCCGATACCTGTCGTCGATCGAGAAGCTTTCGGATCACGCGCTGAATCTCCTGCAGTCGCTCAGCGTGCTCGACGTATCGACGCAGGTCGAGCCGCCATCGGAAAACGTCATCAAGGATCTCGTCGAGATTTTCGGCGACGACGACATCGATCGATTCAATCCGCCCGATCACGCGTCGCTTCTCGAACAGACGTCGACGGTTCACATTCCGACGGTGGCAGCCGCGGCGATGCAGTCAACGGAAAAACTCGGCAAGCGCGTCGAGACTGTCGCCAATGATGCGCTGACCCGTCAGCTCGGACGCACGATCGTCGAGCTGATCGCCAGCCTCGGTTCCGTTCGCGCGCCGCTCAACGTCCTGACGCGATTGGAAGGGCTCTTCCGATCGCATCTCACCGCCGGCGAATTCGACGAAGCGCTCGAGATCGTGCAGCGCCTGCAGGACATCGCGTCGACGACCGTCAGCGATGAGCTGCGGAACAGCATCCAGGAATCGTTCGCGCGCCTCGCAACCCCAGAGATGATCCGCGCGCTGGTCGAGAGTCTTTACGCCGCGCCGCCGGAGAAAACGCGCTCGATCCAGCGGCTGACCGAAATGCTCGGAGGGAGCGCGCGGCGAAACCTTTTGATCGCGTTGACCGAGGAGGCGAATCGGTCGCGAAGACGAAAGCTGTTCGACTTCATCACTTCGCTCGGTCCCGTGATCGTTCCGGAGGTCATCGGCCTGCTGAGCGACTCGCGATGGTACGTGCTGCGAAACATGATCGTCCTTCTTCGCAGCGTGAACGACCGCACGTCGCTCCCCCAAGTCCGGGAGCTTGCGATGCATGGTGATATTCGTGTGCGGATGGAAGCGATCAAGAGTCTCTTCACACTCGACACCGATGTTCCGGCGGCGGTTTTGGAGAACGTCATCCGCGATCGCGATCCGAAAGTCTCGGAAACTGCGATCACGCTGATCGGCAGCTACGGGATCAAAGAGGGGGTGCAACCGCTGCTGCACATGCTCGAAGGGACCGATGTCTTCGGCACGAAGCGTTCACGCCGTGTGAAGAGCATTCGCGCGCTGGGTGAGCTCGGCGAGCCTGAAGCGCTGCCGGCGCTGGAGCGTTTCTTCGGCGAGGCGTTTTTCTTCTGGCCCTCCAAAGAGGAACGGTACGCGGCGTGGGAATCGCTGGGCGGTTATCCGAAGAGTGCGCGCACGAAACTCGTCGAAACCGGACTGCAATCGCGCGATCCGAACATTCGTGAGATCTGCGTCCGCATCTCGGGAGCGCCATGACGGACTACCTCCCAACTCAGATCGCAGCCGCCATCAACATGCGCGCGCTGTATCCGGCGAATCATCCGCGCGTCGTACAGACGGTCGAACAGATCGTCGCCGGTCTCCATCGCTTCCTGCAGCAAACGAAATCCGAATCGGTGACCTATCTCATCGTGGGCGACGATCTGGTGGTGGGGCAGGAAGTCATCCGCAAGACCAGCCTCTCGTTGCGCCAGTTCGTCGAGATGCTGAAACGCCGCGGAATCGAGCGGCTGACGCTGGCCGCCGGACTGGATCAGGAAGAGACACATCAATTGATCGGCGCGCTGTCGGCGAACGACCCCCTGACCTCCTCACCTCACGTCATCCTCGGGCGTGTGCACGTCGACATGGAAGAAGAACGTCCGGAAGCGTCTCACCGCGAGATCTCGCTCGAACAACTCGAGAAGGTGCGCGAAGCCTGGGCGAAGTTCCGCGTCGAGCGCAAGCTGCCGATGGGACAGATGGAGGATCTCGTGTGGAACTTCATCGATTCCATTTCGCGGACGACCCGCGCGATTCTTCCGCTCGCGAAACTGAAGGAGCACGACGAGTACACGTTCGTCCATTCCGTGAACGTTTCGCTGCTGGTGCTGGCGCAGGCGCGATCGTTCGGCATCCAGGGTCCGATGCTGCACGCATTCGGAATGGCTGGACTTCTTCACGACATCGGCAAGCTCACCGTTCCGATCAGCATTCTGAACAAACCGGGAAAGCTCGAGGGCGATGAATGGGAAACGATGAAAGGCCACGCGCAGCAAGGCGCCTGGTACCTCGGTGAAATTGAAGGAGCGTCGCCGCTGGCGGTTGTCGTGGCATTCGAGCACCACCTGCGCTACGACGGACAGCAGAACTATCCCGTGCTCCGATCGCCGCGTGTGCCGAACCTCGCCAGCAGGATGACGTCGATCGCTGACACGTACGACGCGATGTCGACCGTGCGGCCGTATCAACAGCCGCTTGCGCGCGCGGCGGCTTTCGAGCTTCTGAAGAAACGGTCCGAGACTTTCTACGATCCGCTCCTGGTCGCAAATTTCATTCGGCTGGTGAGCGAGGCCACTTGAATCTCGATCATGTGAGCAAGTCCTTCGGCGAGACCCTCGCGGTCGACGACGTGTCGCTCCGTGCCGGCGCGGGCGAGATTGTCGGCCTCGTCGGCGAGAACGGCGCCGGAAAGACGACGCTCATGCGCATCATCGCGGGTGAGATCGCGCCGGATCGCGGAACCGTCACGCTCGAGGGAACCGTAGGTTTCGTCCATCAGCACTTCCTGCTCGTCTCCGAATTCACGATTGCGGAGAATCTTGCGCTGGCTGTCGGCAGAAAAGGGACGGTCGACTTCGACAGGCCGGAGCGGCTTGTTCGCGATCTGTCAGTCGGCGAAAAAGCGAAGGTCGAGCTGATGAAAGCGATCGCGCGCAAGCCGGACATTCTCATCCTGGATGAGCCGACGTCGGTGCTCACGCCGGGCGAGACGGCGGAGCTCTTCGACGTGATTCGAGGGCTCGCAAATGCCGGAACTGCGATTCTCCTGATCAGCCACAAGATCGCGGAAGTGCTTTCGGTCGCCACGCGCACGGTCGTGATGCGGCGCGGCCGCATCGTCGCCGATGGCAGCGGGATGTCGGCAGATCGATTAGCAAACGCGATGATCGGTGGAGCGCCCGCAATCTTGCCGGCGAAACACAAAACGGCGGCAGGATTGCCGGCGCTCGACTACAAGAACCTGACCGTCGCGGGCGGCGAGATCGTCGCCATCATCGGCGTCGCTGGAAATGGCCAGACCGAGCTCGCGACGACGCTTCGCGACACGCTCCCTCGCCGCACGACGGCTTTCATTCCCGAAGATCGCACGCGCGATGGTTTGATCGCGGAGATGACGATTGCCGAGAACCTCGCGCTCGGAACGAAGACCCCTGCGAAAACCCTCATCGAGCAATTCGACATTCGCGCTGAGAGCCCGCAGCAGCGCGCCGGTTCACTCTCAGGAGGCAATCAGCAGAAGGTTCTCCTCGCGCGCGAGCTCGACCGGAATCTGCAGGTGATCGTGGCCGCCGAGCCCACCCGCGGCCTCGACATCGAAGCTACGCGTTTCGTTCATGAGCAATTGCAGCTCAGTGCAGACCGCGGGGCCGCGATTCTGATGATCACATCGGATCTCGACGAAGCGTTTGCGCTGGCCGACGCCGTTCACGTGATTTTCCGCGGGCGCTTGAGCGAGCGTCTGTCGCCGTCGGACGCTGCCGCTAACGCCGGAAGGTTGATGGCAGGACTCCCGTGAAGCGGCTGTTCGTCGGAGTGATTGCCGCCGGCGGCGCGATCGCGCTCCTCGCCATCAGCGGAGTGGTCTTCGGTCATGCGCCGGGCGAGCTGCTCGGCATTCTCATCAGCGGCTCGATCGGCTCGCAATTCGCGCTTCAGGGAACGATCGTCAAATCCGTCCCGCTGCTTCTCACGGGACTCAGCGTGGTGATCGCGTTTCGTGCGGGCGTGTGGAACATCGGCGCCGAAGGACAATTCATCGCCGGCGCGCTCGCCTCTTTTTGCTTTGCGCGTTTCGGCCTCGTCGCGGCGTTGATCGCGTCGATCGTCGCAGGCGCTGCATGGGCTTCGATCGCGTCCCTGCTGCGATTCTGGCGCAACGCTCCCGAGGTGCTGACGACCATCCTGCTCAACTTCGTTGGTTTGCATCTCCTCGGCTACGCAGTCAACGGGCCGCTGCAGGAGTCGCGCGGTCAATATCCGCAGAGCGATGCGATTCCTTCGAACGCGATGTTGCCGGCGATCGACGGCGTGCACGTGGGCATCCTCATCGCGATGATTCTCGCCGTCGCGTCGTGGTTCATGCTTTATCGAACCGGCGAGGGACTGCGATTGCGCGCGACCGGCTTCAACGCTTCCGCGGCGCGATGGGCCGGCGTCAACGTCAACCGCCAGATCGCGCGCGCGATGGCGATCTCGGGCGCGATGGCCGGACTCGCAGGCGGAATCGAGCTTCTCGGCGTCACGCATCGTCTCTTCGAGCGATTCGCCGCGGGATACGGTTACTCCGGCATCGCGGTCGCGCTGCTGGCGCAGCTCCATCCGCTCGCGACGCTGCTATCCGCATTCTTTTTCGGAGCCCTTACGACCGGCGCCGGCGAGCTGCAGCGCTCCGCGAACATTTCTTCCACGATCGCGACCTTCGGCCAGGCGATCGTGATCCTGACGGTGCTCGGGTTCGGGGCGTTCCATGCACGCGATTGACGCGCTCCTTCTCGCGATCGTCGCCTCCACGCCGCTGCTGCTGGCGGTCGAGGGCGAGGTCATCGTGCAGCGCAGCGGCATCATCAACCTCGGCATCGAAGGCATGATGCTCGCCGCCGCGATGGCGGCCGCGATCGGGGCGCAACTCACCGGCAGCATCGCCGCAGGGTTCGCCGCCGGCATCGTCGGAGCGATCCTGATGGCCGCGATCTTCGGCGTATTCGCGATCGTCTTGAGAGTCGATCAGATCGTGACGGGTACGGCGATCAATCTTCTGGCTGTCGGCGCGACCGGATTCATCTACCGCGAGATGCAGGAAGTGTTCGCGAAACCGATTCGTCATCTCGAAAACAATCTCGTGGTCACCATCGCGTGGATCGCCGTGCCGATCCTGTTGGCGGCGATTCTGTGGCGAACGATGTTCGGCCTCCGACTTCGCGCCTGCGGCGAGAATCCCGACGCGGTTGGCCGGGCCGTTCCAGCTTATCGCTGGTCCGCGCTCGCGATCGAGTCCGTTCTCGTCGGCGTCGCCGGCGCCCATCTGTCACTCGCGTTATCGAGCGGATTCGCGGAGAACATGACTGCCGGACGCGGATTCATCGCGCTTTCGATCGTGATCTTCGGGCGCTGGAAGCTCCGTGGCGCGCTTCTGGGCACTGCAGTCTTCGGGTTCGCGGCTGCGACGCAATACGCGCTGCAGGCAAGCGGCATCGGATTGCCGTTTCATCTTCTGCTGGCCGTGCCGTACATCGTCACGCTGCTGATCCTCTGCGGAATCACCGGCCGCGTGCGCGCGCCGGAAGCGTTAGGGCGTTAGCGTCCCCAGTTGCCGACTGCATCCCAGACGGTGGCCGGTGGCCGGTGGCCGGTTGCCGGACCTGTTTGAAGTGCGGCGGCGATCAGCGGGACAACTTCCGGAGTTTCGTGGCGGAGTGCGTCGGCGTGATCCGTCAAGAATCGCGTCGAGACCTTTCCCTCGCGGAACGCTGGATGCTCGATCACACGCCGCAGGAATCCGATGTTGGTTTTGGTGCCGAGGATTGTGTAGTCGAGTAGTGCGCGGTTGAGACGGTCGATGGCTGCATCGCGCGTTTCTCCAAAGCAGATCAGCTTCGCGAGCATCGGATCGAACTTCACGCTGATCTCGCTCCCCTGCTCGACTCCCGCGTCGACCCGCACGCCCGGCCCGCCCGGCTCGCGGTACAGCGCGATCGTTCCGCTCTGCGGCAGAAAGCGATCATCGGGATCTTCCGCGTACACCCGCACTTCGATGGCGTGGCCGCGCTGCTCGAGATTGTTTTGCTTCCACGGCAGCGCGGATCCGGCGGCCACTGCGAGCTGCGCTCGGACGAGATCGACTCCCACGACCTGCTCGGTCACCGGATGCTCAACCTGCAGCCGGGTATTCATTTCCAGAAAATAGAATTCGCCTTCCGGCGTGACGATGAATTCAACCGTCCCCGCGTTGCGATACTGCACGCCTTCGGCCGCCGCAATCGCCGCCCTGGCCATCTTCTGTCGCAGCTTGTCGGAGTAGTTCGGCGCCGGCGACTCCTCGACGATTTTCTGATAGCGGCGCTGAATCGAGCAGTCGCGCTCGAACAGATGAACGACGTTCCCTTTCGCGTCGCCGAAGATCTGGAACTCGACATGACGCGGCTCTTCGATGTATCGCTCGAGCAGAAGTCGATCGTTGCCAAACGCCTTCATCGCCTCGCGGCGCGCGGAATCGAGTGACGGCTGCAGCTCGGCGGAAGCGCGGACGATCTTCATGCCCTTCCCGCCCCCGCCCGAGGAGGCTTTGACGAGCAGCGGGAAACCGATACGTCCCGCCTCGCGCGCGAGAGTGGCGTCGGACTGATCTTCTCCGTCGTATCCAGGAACGACCGGCACGCCGAGCCGCTGCATCAAGTGCCGCGCTTCCGACTTCGAACCCATCGCGGCAATCGATTTCGAGCTCGGACCGATGAAGATGATCTTCGCGTCCTCGCATGCCGCCGCCAGCTGAGCGCGCTCGGAGAGGAAGCCGTAGCCGGGATGCACGGCATCGGCGCCCGATGTCCGCGCCGCATCGATCACGGCGTTGACGTCGAGATACGACGCGATCGGCAGCGCCTCGTCGAAGAAACGCCGCGTGTAGCGGATGTCGTCCGTTTCGACATACCCGAGAACGCTCGCGATGCGCATCTCGCGACACGCGCGCGCGATCCGTACCGCGATCTCCCCGCGATTGGGAACGATTACTTTGTCCAGGGAGCTTTCTCTTTCTTCAGGAAGGCTTTCATCCCGGCCTGACCTTCCTGCGACACGCGGCGTGTGGCGATCGCTTCGATGGTGTACGGGATGGAGTCGATCAGCTCATGACTCGCGACGTGCGCGATGAGCTTCTTGCACTCGCGGACCGCCTCCGGTCCCGATGTTTTGATCTGCGCGATCGTCTCTTCGATCGCGGCGTCGAGTGCGGTCGTGTCATCGGCGATGCGGTGCACCAGGCCGATACGCAGTGCGCGTTCAGCGTCGAATCGCTCGCCGGTCATGAACAACGCTCGCGCATGCGTTTGACCAATTTTCGCGATCATGTACGGCGAGATGACCGCCGGCAGAATTCCGAGCTTCACTTCGGCGAGGCCGAATTTCGCTTCGCGCGTGCAGACGACGATGTCGCACACGGCGACCAGCCCGACGCCTCCGCCGATCGCGGCACCTTGCACCCGCCCGACGACGGGAACCGGGCATTCGTTGATGCAGGCGTACATCCGCGCGAGATTCGAAGAATCGCGAACGTTCTCATCGCGCGTGTAGCTGAGCATTCCCGACATCCAGTTCAGGTCCGCGCCGGCGCAGAAATTCGATCCGCTTCCGCGCAGAACCACCGCGCGCACATTCCGCTGCCCGACTCCTCGAAAGAGCTCTACCGCTTCGGTAATGAGCTCGTCGTTGAACGCGTTGTGAACCTCGGGCCGGTTCAACGTGACCAGCAGGACGCCATCACTCTCCTCGGCCAGGAGGGTTTTGTAAGGCATTCGCTGATTGTAACTGCGTCAGCGCCGCGAAGGCCGGTGACGCGCCGGTATGCTGAACGGATACGTTGCGGTAATCGTATAGCTCGCGTCCGCGCCGACCGTCCCCGCCGGCTCAACGCGCACCGTCATTACGTTCGTCGTCTGGGCGCCGAAGATCGATGCGAGATCAGCCGTCAGGCTGTCGGTCGCCCCCGCGGCAATGGTCTTCGAGCTGAGGGAAGTTCCGTTCGAGAGCAGTGTGACCTTGACCGGCGTGTCGGTCGCCGTGAGGCGCACAACAGCGCTGCCAGGCGAGAGCGCCGTGAATTTGAAGTAGTCGACGTCGGTCTGCGAGCACAGACGCCCGCGAACTGGCGAGCCGCTCGCGATACCGGTCGCGGCATCCGGCGTGTCGTTCGGCTCGTTGCTGTCGGTGCACACCGCGGCCGTCGCGAGTGGACCGTTCGCGATCAGGACAAAGCGCTGCGTGGGACCGGCGGCAACGACTTTCCCCGTCACGATCACGCGGTACGTTCCAGCCGTCGCGTTCTTGATCTCGATCTCTTCAACGTTGTCGAGAGTGTTGACGCCTGTCGTCGCCGGTGCGCTGGGATTGTTTCCATCGAGCACGTATGGCAGGACTGTTTCGCCGCTGGGCCCGACGACTTTCACATCGAGATCATTCACGAGCGTCCTGGAGGCCGTCTCATCGCCCGCAGGAAAAACATCGGGATCGACCCATCCCAGAACGACGCGAACGTTCTGCCCGGCGTTGACGGCCAGCGTCGTCTCGACCTGCTGGCCTTGCGAGATGTCGCCGGTGCGAATGCGCGAGCCGGTGTTCGCGTCGGCGCGGATCAGATCGACCGATCCCTGCGCGTTCGCGAGGCCAAAGCCGTAGATGTAATCCGGACCGGCGTTGCCGCGATCGTCGGCGCCGGCGATGAGCAGCATCTTCAGGGTCTCCGGGTCAGGATTCTGCCCGCCAAACGTCTTGCGCCACTGCTCGACGAACAGCGCCATCATTCCCGTGATGACGGGCGACGACATCGACGTCCCGTCCATGCGGCGGTAGGAATTGTTAGGCGCAGTCGAAAACTGACTGACGCCTTTCGCGACGATGTCAGGCTTGACGCGGCCATCGCGCGTCGGGCCGCGCGAGCTGAAAAAGGCAATGTCACCGGAGCTGTCGACCGCTCCGACTGAGATCACATTCTTTAGCGCCGATAGAAGGCCCAGCGTTCCGAATGGACCGTAAGTCGCGTGGTGAGCGATCTCGCAATGACTCGGGCCGGCCGAACATGTCGGCGTCGGGCAATCGGTGCCGCTGCCATTCTGCGAATAGCAAAAGGTCTCCTTGAGCACATCGCCGTTGTCATTGACGTGCGCATGAGGAAACCACGGCGGAGAAACCGGCGAGATCCCCTCCGTACCGTCGTTGCCCGCCGAATGCACGAACGCAACAGACGTCTTTCGCGCCATCGAGTCGTAAGGCGTCGAATCGATGCTCTCGTACGCGCCGAACAGCTCGTCGTTGCCCCACCACACTTCCGATGGACCGCTGCCACTCGTATTCGGTTGCCATCCGATCGAGTAGCCCCACGAATTGTTGTCGGCGACTACGCCAAGCGGAATGAGCGCGTTTTGTTTGTTGTCGAGCACGACTCCGATGTCGTCGAGCGCGTTGAACTCCTGCAGCGTCGCGCCGGGTGCCATTCCCTTCGCTCTCGGGTCGACGCCGGACGCGATCATCGTTCCGCCCACATGCGTCGGATGCGCCGACCCGCTGCCAGTCGTCGAGCCACTCACATGCGATGTGAACCTGCCGCCGAATTCGGGATGCGTGGTATCGGCCGAAGCGAGCTCGAACAGCGATAGGACGACGCCGTTGCCGGTCAGGTTGTAGGGCGCGCTGAACAGCGGGGTGACGTGAGAAAGCGATGCCGCAACAGCGTTGTCGCTTTTCACGTGCAGCGGTGGGCCGTAAACGGCGAACACGCGATCGTCCTCGGCAAGATGCATGACAGCGCTCGAAGGAACTTTTGCGACCACTCCGTGCGGCAGCTCGAAATCAAACGTCAGGGGCCGATCGACGG
>JALYZI010000088.1 GCA_030948915.1 Acidobacteriota bacterium | reverse complement strand
GCGCGGAGAGACTCGTAGTTAGGCAAAGAAGAAGAACAGCAATCCGGACTCGCATGTGCGAGTGACACATGCGAGTTCTCTGCCGTACATTTACTGCGGCGTGACGATGAGAGTGCGCTGCGTTTTGTTCTGCACCGCGGCCGCGAACGCCCACATCCGTCGCGCAGGTGAACCAACACCGATGGTCGCACTCTCCAGGCCTTGAAGCTCGGGAATCGTCTGAAGGTCGACTTCAACGTAGGCCGGTTCAGAGGCGTTCGCCCCTTGTCGCAATGGGAGCAGTTTTCCCCAGGAGCGAAGCGGGTCATTGCTCAATATCCCGCCGATCGAAACATACGGAGCCAGCACGGGTCCGAGCGCATAAATCCGCAGTTTTGTCCGATATGTCTGCCCAACCGGAACGTTGAGCAATGTGAACGACCGATCGAAGAATTGCGACTCACGCACCGGTTGTAATTCGAATCCAACGTCATCAGCCACCGACGCGTTGACGATGCGCAAACCGAAAGCGAGCGAATTCTGTCTCGGGACATAGAGGACGACGCCGCGGGGAAATCCGATACCGGAAAAGTCCAACGTCGATCGAGTCGGTCGCAGTTCCATGCATGGACGATCGATGCACGCAAGGTGATCGATCCGATTGAAGGTCTCAATCGCGGCGCCGTCGTTGTGAATTGTCGCATTTGACATCCAGCGAGAGCCGAAAGCTCCCGATGGACTGTCGAGTACCGGAAAGAGAATCGGCTCGAACACGCTCGGATCAGGCGGCGCATCCGGGTCGAAGTAGTAAACGCCGCCCGGAATCTCGACATTCTGATTCGGCGCCGAGATCTTGATCGTGTAAAGGCCTGGATCATGCGGCGGCGCCGTCGCGACATACCGACCACCATCGATATGGATCGGAGCCGGCACATCGCCGAATGTAGCCGATACCCCGGGACCGCCAATCACAAGATTTACCGGTAGTCCGCCATATTTCGAGGCAACGGCCAGCGGGAGTGTGGATGCACTACGAACGACGAACCGCCCTTCCCAATGGATCTGTTTGTAGTCCGCAGTCAGCGCGTAGTCGCCGATCGGAAGTTTGCCTAAAGTCAGCGTCGCGCTGCGGGGCGCAACATTTGGAAGACAGACAGGTGCGTTCGGAGCGTAGTAGAGACGTACATGAATCGCGTGCCCCGAGACAGTCACTTCCCCCGTGCTCGGTCCGCACTCGCCGAGCGGTTCGGTGATGAACATGATGGTAACCGGCGTCTCGGAGGTCGGCGATTGCGGCGAGACTTCGAACCATGCTCCCGCCGCCGGCAGCGCAAATACGGCGACGCCAACAGCCAGGGGCCAGATCCGCAAATCAGTCCTTCGGCTCGATCTGGTAGTTCGGCGCTTCCTTCGTGATCATCACGTCGTGCGCGTGCGACTCGCGCAATCCCGCCGCCGTGATGCGAACGAACTGCGCCTTGGTGCGAAGGTCTTCGACGTTGCGTGAGCCGGTGAGTCCCATCCCCGATCGCAAGCCGCCGACAAGCTGCGGAACCATCGCGCCCAGCGATCCCTTGTAGGGAACTTTGCCTTCGATGCCTTCCGGAACCAGTTTCGAAACGTCCGCGTCTTCCTGGAAGTAGCGATCCTTCGATCCTGCCTGCATCGCGCCGATCGATCCCATCCCGCGATACGCCTTGAACGTGCGGCCCTGATAAAGAATCGTTTCGCCGGGCGCTTCGTCGGTGCCCGCGAACAGCGATCCGATCATCACGGCATGCGCGCCGGCGGCAATCGCCTTGGTGATGTCGCCCGAGAATTTGATTCCGCCGTCGCTGATGATCGGAATGTCGTACTTCTCGGCGGCTTTCGCGCATTCCATGACCGCGCTGATCTGCGGAACGCCCGCGCCTGCGACGACACGCGTCGTGCAGATCGATCCCGGCCCGATGCCCACCTTCACAGCGTCGACCCCGAGGTCGATCAGATCGCGCGTTCCTTCGAACGTCGCGACGTTGCCCGCGATGAGCGGAGTGTCGGGGAAGAGTTTTTTGAACTGGCGGATCGCATCCATGACGCCCGAGGAGTGGGCGTGGGCGGAGTCGATGACCACGACGTCGACTTTGGCGTCGATCAGCGCGCGTGCGCGATCGATACCTTCCTTGCCGATGCCGATTGCCGCGCCGCAGCGCAGCCGGCCGAGCGGGTCCTTGGCGGCCTGCGGATAGCGCCGCGCCTTCTGAATGTCCTTGACGGTGATGAGACCTTTGAGATCACCGTTCGAATCGACGACGAGCAATTTCTCGATGCGATGGTGATGCAGGACTTCCCGCGCCTGCTCGAGCGTGGTGCCGACGGGAACGGTGATGAGATTTTCCTTCGTCATCCGCTCCGCGATCGGAAGATCGAATCGCGTTTCAAATCGGAGATCGCGATTCGTGAGGATGCCGACCAGACGGCCGTTGGCGTCGGTGACCGGAACGCCGGAGATCTTGTACTTCTCCATCACCTGCAGTGCTTCGTCGATCGTCTGCCACGGGCGCATCGTCACCGGATCGACGATCATCCCGGCCTCGGAGCGCTTCACCTTGTCGACCTCTTCCGCCTGCTGCTCGATCGTCATGTTCTTGTGGATGACGCCGAGCCCGCCCTGCTGTGCCATCGCAATGGCCAGCCGCGCCTCGGTCACCGTGTCCATGGCGGCGGAGATGATCGGAATGTTGAGTCTGATATCGCGCGTCAGCCGCGTCGTCACATCCACGAAATTTGGATGCATCTCCGACTTCGCGGGACGCAGGAGGACATCATCAAACGTGAGTCCGATCGCGATCGGGTCCGCAAATCTTTCCGAGGGAATCGGTTCCGGTTTTTCGACCTCCCGCAGGTCGATGCGACCGATGATGGGCATTTCGCTGCGTACACGTTCGTCGCTCATGGTGGATCCTTGAATCAGTATAGAACAGGCGCGGTTGCACCTTAATTGCATGCCCACTTGCCCTGTGCGATTTACGATCGAGCAGCGGCACCTGACGGACGGCGGCGGAAAACCGATCGCCCACGACCCGGAATCCGTGTCGTATCACAACATGGACGCGGGGTCAGCCGACGAGGCCGTGCGCCTCTTCATCAAGCGCGACGACGCCGAGCTGCTCGGTGACATTCTGAGGTTTCCTGGATTCCAGGCCGTGGCCACCGTGCGCAAAATCGGTGGGGTCTACACGCTGCAGGTGTCGCCGACAAGCCAGACCAGAATACCGATTCGGTAATCGTTGGCCGTTGGCCGTTAGCCGTAACGGCCAACGGCAAACGGCAAACGGCTAACCGTTCTTAATCAGCTCCTTCAACATCTCGTCCTGCAGCCGATACACCGCGTACACGCCGACGTGATAGCGATTAAACAGGAATGAGAATGCGTATATTTTTCCGCTCGCGCCGTGCACATATCCCGAGAGTCCCACCACGCCGACGATGTAGCCCGTCTTCGCGAACACCTGGCGCGCGTAGGGCTGCGTGCGAAGGCGCTTCCCGAATTTCGAATCGGGATCTCCGGAGTACGGCAGCGAGCTGACGAAATCCTCACGATAAGGTTGCCGCCACATGTAACGCAGCAAATGGATGAACGCGTCGGCGGACGCGCGGTTGTTGCGCGACATTCCCGACCCGTCGGCCTGGTGATACTCCCCCGCCGCCACTCCGACTTTTTCAGTCAGCCATTCCGTGACTGTGTGGGTCCCCGCGGCCCACGATCCGTTTTTCTTTTTCTCGGCGCCGATGATTTTCACGAGTTGTTCGGCGTAATGGTTCTGGCTCTTCTTGTTGATGACGTAAACGATCACGTTGAGCGGCGTGGAATGTTGCGCGATGGCACGCCAATCCGGCCGGTTGTCGCGCGGCGTGAGAATCACCTGCCCGTGGACCGCGATGCCGTCGCGCTGCAGGGTCTCATTCGTGACAGCCGCGAAGTAGTGAATCGGATTCTCGACCGTCACGAATACTTCGGTCGGCCCCGATCGGGTCGGCACGCCGCCGCGAATCAGCACCGTGTTCGAATCGCGGATGCGCGTAATGAACGGCAGTCCGCGTCCGGTGACGCAGGAGCTCTGGACGTTCACGTAATTGGTCGGCGGCTCGAGCTGCACGACGCATGGTTTTCCGGATCGAGAGGGCGTCACGCGAACTTCAACGCATCCTTCCTGCATCGAGAACGCCGAGATCGGCGCCTCGTACCAGTTGACGAGTTGATCGAGCGGCCAGGTGGGATGGATGTACTCGGTGTCCATGTAGCCATATTCGAAAATCAGATCGCCTTCGATCGTCTTGATGCCGGAGCTTTTCAGATCGTTCGCCCACTCATCGATGACGGCCGTCGCATGCCCATCGTGAAAACGCCCGCCGATGGTCGGATCGCCATGGCCGACGATCTTGACGTCGCCGGCGAGGGTTCCGGCCGGATCGATATTTCCGCGAACAAGGACCGTGGTCGTCACTTCGAAATCGGGATGGAGCAGGTCAATCGCCGCGGCGGTGGTGAAGAGTTTCATGTTCGA
Source organism: Acidobacteriota bacterium (assembly GCA_030948915.1). Taxonomy (GTDB): domain Bacteria; phylum Acidobacteriota; class Thermoanaerobaculia; order Gp7-AA8; family Gp7-AA8; genus Gp7-AA10. The sequence continues at coordinate 2,665 of JALYZI010000088.1, read as the reverse complement.
CGCCGGCGCGAGCGGAAGTCGTGGGTTGCGCTCCGCGACGACCTCGCCGCTCTCGAGTTCCACGATCTGGATGCTCGTGTCGGCGCTGCCGGCGGTCTTACCGTTTACCAGCGAGTCGAGGCGTTCCTCGAGCGTGCCGCCGACCGCCCTCTCGGCCGGCGCTGCCGGCACGGCCTTCCTCCGCGCGCGTCTCGGCCTCTTTTTCGCGGCATCGGACTCGCCCGGCGCAAACGCGACGAGCAGAATGACAATGAGCGCTACCTTCCTCACACCTCGGCCCGACTGCAATTTCAATGCGAAAGTCACAATCGCTGAAAAGGCTCCGGTAAAGCAAGCCGCAACCTGTCGCGAATGACAGCCGGACAGCGGCGGCGGATCTCATTTTGAATGTCCATCCGCGAATAGCGTCTGCTGAAATGCGTCAGGACGATGAGTCCATTCTCGAAACGATCGGCAAACTCCGCGATGTCATCGAAGTGGATGTGGCGGTAGCGCGCGGCGCGGTCCTGATGCCCGTCGGCGATGAATGAGCATTCCATGATGAGGACTTCGGCCTTGAACAGGGCATCGTTCGATTCGAGAATGCCACGATCGGTGTCGCCAGTGTAAAAAAGCAGAGGCTGACGATACTCCTCCACCACATCGGCGCCTCGCCGGCGAAGGTCGACGATGTCATCGCGTCCGGCAAATTCCGGCCGCAGCCGATGGCGAACCTCCACGAATTCGTAGGCTCGCGCCGCGACGCGATGCGTTGCGCGATGGCCACGCACCTCGTGCCCCTTGCCGAACGCGATGACCTCTCCCTCTGCGACGCCGACGATCTCAATGTCGTACTCGGTGTCCTCGATTTTCTGATGCAGCGCCATCAGCGCGCGGAAATCGTCGGCCGCTTCGCTCGGCACGAACACCCGCCCGCCCGGAATGCGCTGCAGATGGCGCTGGCCGGCGTAAAACGGAATGCCGAGGGCGTGATCGAGATGGCCGTGTGTGATGAAGATGTGCGGCATGCCGATCGCCATATCGGGACAGCGTCCGATGTCGAGCACCACGCCGAGCTCGCGAACGCGCAGATACGTTTCGTGTCCCGCGCGCGAGCGACCTTCGATCGTGAAGTGCTCGGTAGCGATCGTGAAGAAATCTTTGTCGTCCATCCGTTTACAATTCGCGCCGCCGTGGAAACGAAAATCATCACGACGTCCGAAGAGTTGACGGCCCTTGCCGCGCCGTGGCTCGAATTATGGCGCGAGGTGCCCGATGCCACGCCATTTCAATCGCCGATGTGGCTCCTGCCGTGGTGGCGGCACTTCGGTTCGAACGATCTGAACGTGATCACGACTCGCGATAACGGAAAACTGATGACGCTCGCACCTCTTTACGTCATTCGCGAAGACGGCGAATCGCTCGGCATGTTCCTCGGCACCGGAATCAGCGACTACCTCGATGTCCTCGGCAGCGCTGCACCGGATCTCGCTGCGATCGACTGTCAGATGTGGGACCTCCAACAGCTTCGACCTGCGTCGCCACTCCTCGAGATGGAGCTTCCCCACGGCTGGAGCGACAACGTCGAAGAGCAGGATCGATGCGTTCTGCTTTCGATCGAAAACGCGGGCGACGAGTTGCAGAATCTTCTCTCCACACATTTTCGAAAAAAGCTGCGGTACTGCAAGCGTTCGCTCGGCTGCACGTTTGAAGATGCGAACGCAGAAAATCTCGACGCGCTACTCGAAGTGTTCTTCGAATTGCACGCCGCGCGCTGGCAACGACGCGGAATGCCGGGCATGCTTGCCGACGACGTCATCCAGCGCTTTCATCGCGAAGCCGCGCGCGCGATGCTCGACGCCGGAGCGTTGCGCATGCACGCGATGCGATCCAACGAGCGGATCGTCGCAGTCTTCTACGGCTTCGCGCATCACGACACAGTCTCGTACTACCTGAGCGGCTACGATCCCGAGCTCGAGAAGCACAGCCCGGGCACGCTGATCGTTGCGCACGCGGTCGAGAAAGCGGTGCGCGAGGGCGCGACTACATTCGATTTTCTGCGCGGCGCCGAGGATTACAAGTACGCCTGGGGCGCAAAGGATCGCGTCAACTACCGCCGCCAACTTGTAGTTCCCGAGCGATAGCGAGGGATAAACTACAGGAGCGCCATCAGGAGCACATGTTATCTTTTTGATCATGATCGAAACGCGGTTGTCTGAGATCCTTTGCAACGACGCCGTGGCGATCCGGTTTTCGGCGTCGTGCGTGGAAGATGCCGCTGCCGCGCTACTGAAACCGGCGCTCGATCAGGCGGGTGTCTCCGAGGAGCAGCAGCAGACGATTCTGGATGCGATCAAGGAGCGCGAGGATTGCGCATCGACGATTTCCCCTCCCCTCGCCCTCCCGCACACCCGCCACGCGTGCGTCTCGAAGATTGTGGCGGCGCTCGGAATCAATCGCAGCGGCGCGCTGGAACACGATCACGATGTACAAGCCGTCGTTTCCTTCGTGTCCCCCGAAACCGCTTCGGCGGAACACCTTCGGTTCCTGGCGGGAGTCGCAAAACTGTTCCGGGCGCGCGAGGCGGTCGATCAATTGCTGGAAGCGCAATCGCCCGAGGACGTGATCGAAGTTTTGCGTCGCCTGGGGAATTAGGCTCACATCTTCGGTTCGCCCGTTTTTCTAC
>JALYZI010000058.1 GCA_030948915.1 Acidobacteriota bacterium | reverse complement strand
GTGAACGCCTTCCGCGTATTCGAGGAGGGCCGCCGCAAGGATTTCGAGATGGTCCGTCGGCAGCGTCTGGCCGGGAACGAACATATCGCGGAATTGCGCAGCCGCCAGCTCGTGCGCGCGCGCGATGCGATCCCGAACGCGGCCAACCGCATCGCGCGAGAGCGTCGTCACCGCACTTGTTTCAGCCGTGCGAGAAACGCGTCGGGCTTTTCAAATCCGGTCAGCCGCTGCGCGTCCAGCTCGTGGCCGGAGGAATCGAGGAAAACGACCGTCGGTACGCCGACGATGCGATATTGCTGCGTCAGTCGCTGCACAGTCGCATCCTGATCGTTGGTCAGGTCAGCTTTGATGCGCACGAAGCGATCGAGCTCACCAGCGACCGCGCGGTCGCTGAATGTTTTCTCGTCGAGCTCTTTGCAGGGCAGGCACCAGTCGGCGTAGAAGTCGATGACCACCGGCTTGCCGGCGTTCGCGATGGCGCTGCTGTCGTATTTCTGCCACTGCACGATCGCGCCGCTCGGACGCGGAAGCGCGAACGCCGCACCGGCAATCAACAACAGACTCGCGCACGCGAGCCGGAGCACGCGGCCGCCGCGTTGACCGACCCCGCGACTGAGAAACAGGAAGGCCGCTCCGATGAGCAGGCTGGCCGCGACGCCCCAGCGGAATGCATCGTCGCCGATGAGCGGACGCACGAAGTAGACGGCCATCGCGATCAACACGAAGCCCATCGCTTTCTTGACCTGCACCATCCATTCTCCAGGACGCGGCATCGCATTGAGCGCGATCAGATACGGCGAGCCAAGCCCGAGAGCGAGCGCTCCAAACATGACGAATCCGATGAGCGGCTTGCCGATCCCGGCGACCAGCGTGAAGAGCGCGACGACGACCGGCCCGACGCAGGGAGCCGCGACGATCCCGACAAAGAGTCCCATCACCGCCGCCCCCGCCAACCCGGCCCGCCCCCCGGACCGGTTCGCGATGAATTGCGGTACGCGGAATTCCCAGACACCGAACATCGACGACGCCAGAACGAGCATCAGGATCGCGAGCCCGATCAACACCGCCGGATTCTGCAACCACGAGCCGAAGAGTTTTCCGGAAAGCGCGGCCGCCACTCCGAGCGCGGAGTACATGATCACGAGCCCGCCGACATACGACGCGGACAGGGCGAGACGCCGCGAACGGCGTCCGTCGCTCTGCATCGCGAAGAAGCCGATCGTGATCGGGATCATCGGGAAGACACATGGCGTCAGATTGAGCGCGAGCCCGCCGAGGAAGAGGATCAGCAATGTGAGCGGAAGGCCGTGCGAAAGGAATGTGGACGTCAGGCGGTCTTTCGGCGCAGCGGACAGCGGCGTGAAATTCTGTGAAGGTGGAGCGACCGGTGACACTGCCGACGGCGACCGGCCCCCACTGAGTGACATCAAGAGAGTCGCATTGCGCGGCGGCAGGCAGACATTGTCGTTGCATGCCTGGTAGTGCAGCGACGCCGTGATCGCCTGCGCGCCATTCTTAAGTTTGGCCGTGAACGGAATCGCGATCGTTCCTTCGTAAACCGCGAGCTTCGTCCCGCCGCTGAACGTGAAGCTCTTGATGACATGCGGTGGAAAGTCGGCCTTGACGCCATCGGCGGAATCGAATGACAGCGTCGTCGGAATCGCGAAGGACTCGAGCGGATGCGCCGAATTGACGTGCCATCCCTTCTCGATCGTTGCCGTAATGACGCCGCCGATTGCGTCGCCATTTTTCTGATGGATCGTGCCGGTCAGCTTGACGAGATCAGTCTTTGGAATCGGCGAATCGAATTGCGCCGGAAGAGCGGCGGCAATGCAGGTGAGGATGCAGGAAAGAAAGGATGCGCGCACGGGCTACTGCTGCTTGACCCGCTGTTCGAGCTGCGGCAGGACGACATCGACGTTCTGAATGTAGGGCGACTTCGGAAAACTCACTTTGAAAGCCCGGAACTCGTTGACCGCTTCCTGATAGTGACCCTGCGCCATGTAGACGTCGGCGGCCAGCAGGCGCGCTTTCTCGTACGCCTCGCCTTTGCTTTGCACTGTGCCGAAGGTCCGGATCGTATTGAGACTATCGTCGAATTTCCTGGTGAGCAGCTGAGTCATCGCGAGCTCGTAGTAGGCGTCATCGCGGACTTTGAGCGGGACGCCGAATTCCGTGGTGAGCTTTTTCAGACGCGATTCGCTTTCCGGAAACTCGAATCGCGCGCGAAATTCTCTCGCGAGCATGAGGCGCTTCGGGTAATCCTTCGAGATCGATCTTTCGTCCGAGACCTGCTTCAGAAAGTCTTTGTACTTCCCTTCCGTCTCGTTGAGGATGCGGACGAATTCCTTTGCCGGCGCGTAGCCGCGGATCATTCCAGCCACCGTCCCCTGCGGCGTCAGCAAAAGAAAAGTCGGCAGTGAGGTGACGCCGAACTTCTGCGACACGCTGCTGCCCTCGCCGTTGTCCTCGGTATTGAGGCGGAGCAGCACCTTGTCGTCCGTCGCCTTCTGGAAGGCTTCGGTCACAAAGACCTCCTGCTCCATCTTGTGACACCAGCCGCACCAGTCGGCAAAGAGGTCGACAAAGATCAATGCGTTGCGCTCTTTGGCTTTTTTCTGCGCCGTGGCGAGAGACTTGATCCACGGGCCGGCAGAGAGTTGCTGCGTGATCAGAATGGCCGTCACTGCAAGCAACAGGGTTCGTTTCAACGCAGATCCTCCGTCACGGCCATGAACCTTGCCTGGCAGACCCCTATTCCGTTTCTGCCGCCCCGACTGGTGACAAATTGGTCGAGCCCTGCCGCTTCTTTTCGGCGTAGCGGCGGGCTGCTTCCACGAATGCGCCGAAGAGCGATGACGCCGATCGCTCGCCCGGCATGTCCTCCGGGTGCCATTGAACGCCGACGTAGAACGGGTGCGCCGGATCTTCGAGTCCCTCGATGATTCCGTCGGGCGCGTGGGCGGTGACGCGCAGGCCATCGCCGACGTGGCGAATGGCCTGATGGTGCGACGAGTTCACTTCCATTTCCTGCTCGCCGAGGATGCCGGCGAGGCGGGTGCCGTCCTGAATGAGAACCTCGTGGCGATGACGATCGCTCGGCTCGCTGGCATGCTCGATGTCGGTACGCATTTCGGAATCGATGTCCTGAATCAGCGTGCCGCCGGCAGCGACATTCATCACCTGGACGCCGAGACAGATGCCGAGGGTCGGGATGCCGCGGTCGCGGGCGATGCGGGCGAGAGTCAGGTCGTTGTTCTGCCGGCGAGGATCCATCGGCTCGACTGTAGGGTGTGGTTGCTCGCCGTACGCTGAGGGATCGCAATCATCGCCGCCCGCGAGGAGAATCCCGTCGAGCCCTTCGACGATGTCGGCGGCATTCTCAGGCTGCGGAGGAATGACGACCGGCACCGCACCGGCGCGCCGCAGCGAGTCGACATACGTGCTGAACACGAACGCGCGGTCGCGCTCACCCTTTTGCTGCAGCATATCGGAGCCGATGCCGATGATCGGTTTGATCATGCTCATTTCTCTTGCAAGTATGAGGCAAATCAGCGGACGGTGATCGTTACAGAATCGCGCCGCCCCTCGCGGTCGACGGCCGTGATCGTGTGCTTCCCGCCCGAGAGCGACCACGCGTCATTTGTGCGACGGCCATCGACGATCCAGGTTACGGGCGATGTCGCTTTGAGCTGCAGCGCCTGAAATTCCGAGCGGAGCGTCGGATCGATCCAGTACGTCGCGCCATTTGGAGGATTGAGGACATGCAGTGACGCGCTACGGCTGACGGCAAACGGCGAAAGGCTGACGGGTTCCCAGGCTCGGTATTCGGCGGGTAACACCAGGCGGTCGCCGTGATGCCATGAGCAGAACTCGACGGGCCCTGATGCGGGCAGCCATTCGCTCTCGATGGCGGGGCATTCCGTCGAAGGGCGATGTCCGGACAGCGCGCAAATCGGCTGCAGCTCGAGATCGGACGGCCGATCGACGATCGGTCCTCCCCCGCCGCCCACCCGTTTCACGGCCGCGAGCATCACGTCGTGGAAAATCGGAGCGGCGCCTGTAATGCCGCTCGAATTGCGCAGCGCGTTGCGATCGAAGTTGCCGACCCACACGCCGACGGTGATCTCGCGCGTGTATCCGACCGTCCAGTTGTCGTGATACGCCTGCGAGGTTCCGGTTTTCACCGCGACAGGAAACGGAAAATCGAGATTGCCGCCGGAGCCGAAGATGTATTCACGTGCGTGCGCGTCGCTGAGGATGTCGGTGATCCAGAACGCCGTGCGCGGCGAGATCACGCCGTCGCCACCTCGCGCGAAGATCGCATACGCCTTGATCAGTTGCTGCAGCGTCACCTCGGCATCGCCAAGCGTCAGACCGACGCCGTAGTAGTCCACCGTGTGATTGAGATCGCGGAAGCCCGCGCGGCGAAGAAATCGCAGCAGCGACTCCGGACCGATTTTCGAGAGCACGGCCACCGCCGGAACATTTTCGGATCCGGCCAGTGCGGCGCGCGCCCGCAACGGTCCGCGAAATCGCCCGTCATAATTCCTCGGCGAGTACAACACGCCCGCCTCGGCGGTCGGAAAATGCGACGGCACATCGGCGATGACGGTCGCCGGCGTGAACCCCTGCTCGAATGCCAGCGCGTACGTGAACGGCTTCAACGTCGAGCCAGGTTGGCGAAGCGTCGTGACGCCATCGATTGCGCCGCCGAAATTTTCGCCGAAGTAATCGCCCGACCCTTCCCATGCGAGCCACTCGCCCGTGCGATTGTCGAAGACAGCCACCGCCGCGCTGTGCGCACCGTGGCGCAGAAGATCGGCTTTGTGCGCGGCGATGATGCCCCGGACTTCGCGCTGGAGATTCGCGTCGAGTGTCGTCCGTATCGTTTGCCGTTCGCCGCTTGCCGTATGCCGTAGTAAATTTTCCACGTAGTGCTGAGCGATCGCTGGATGACGGCCGCGATCGAACGCCAGGCGTTCCGCGCGCGCAGTGCGGTAATCGGCATCCGAGATCATGTAAAGATCGCGCATGCGGGTGAGAATCACGCGCTGACGCTGCATCGCGAGTCTCGGTTTGCCTGGCCGCTGCGGCAGCGCTGCGAGATACGCCGCCTGCGCGATCGTGAGCTGATCGGGTTGACATCCGAAGTAACGATCGCTGGCTCGCTCGATTCCGACGGTTTGCTGACCGTACGGAGCGAGATTCAAATACAGATTGAGAATCTCCGCCTTCGTGTGGCGATGTTCGAGGCGGAGTGCCGCGATGGACTCGCGAACTTTCGCTCGTAGTGTTCGCGTCGAGGGAGAGAACATCATCTTCGCGACCTGCTGCGTGATCGTCGATCCCCCTTCGACGATGTGCGTGCGCTGGAGATTGTGAAGCGCAGCGCGAGCGATGCCGGTCGGATCGATTCCGACGTGATGATAAAAACGATGATCCTCGGCCGCGAGGGTCGCCTTCGCGATGTTGTCTGGAATCGCGTCGATCCACATGCTTCTTGTTCCGCCGCGCGACAGCGGCTCGTACAGAACGATGCCGTTGCGAACGACGATTGTCGGAGTCGTCTCGTGTTTGATGTCAGGAATCGGACCGACTCGAACCCAAATCGCAAGCGCGAGAACCGTCAACAGGCCACCGGCCACCGGCCACTTTTTCACGGCTTCACCTCAACCACATCGGTCGCCGTCCGCCCAAACACTTCCGGCTCATACATCTCTTCGACGCGCGCGGGAGCGGTCACAAATGTGCCGGCGGTCGTCGCGCGAACGAGGTACGTAAATTCGTGCACGCCTTCGCTCAGACGTGTCGCGAACAGATTGACGCGATCGTCGTGGCGCTCGATGT
>JALYZI010000049.1 GCA_030948915.1 Acidobacteriota bacterium | reverse complement strand
GCCCGCGCCTGTCACGAGGACGCGTTTTCCGGTCCAGAAACTCAAGCGACCGGCTCCACTTTCTCGAGGGCGCGAGCTTCGCGCACGGCGAGCTGGACGTCGGCCGCGACCATCAGGTCGACGAGCTCGTGAAATGACGTCTTCGGCTGCCATCCCAGCTTCGCCTTCGCCTTCGAGGCATCGCCGAGAAGAAGGTCCACTTCGGTCGGACGCAGGTAACGCGGATCGACTTCGATCACCGTACGCTCGGTCACAGCGTCCACTCCACGTTCGTCATTTCCGTGACCGCGCCACTCGATGCCAATTCCGGCGCGCGCAAAAGCGAGCTCGCAGAATTCGCGGACCGTGTGCGTCTCGCCCGTCGCGATGACGAAATCCTCGGGTGTTTCGTGCTGCAGCATGAGCCACATCGCCTCGACGTAGTCCCTGGCATAACCCCAGTCGCGGCGTGCATTCAGATTGCCGAGGTACAACCGATCCTGAAGACCGCGTTTGATGCGGCCGGCAGCGCGCGTGATCTTGCGCGAGACGAACGTTTCGCCGCGTCGAGGCGACTCGTGATTGAAAAGAATGCCGTTGACCGCGAAGAGACCGTAAGCCTCCCGGTAGTTGATCGTCATCCAATACGCGTACAGCTTGGCCACGCCATATGGGCTGCGCGGATAGAAAGGCGTGTTCTCGCGTTGCGGCGTTTCGGCGACCTTGCCGAACATTTCCGATGAGGCGGCTTCGTAGATGCGCGGACGGATCTGCAGCTCGCGGATCGCTTCCAGCAGCCGTGTTGCACCGAGGCCGGTGACGTCGCCGGTGTACTCGGGCGTATCGAAGGAAACCTTCACATGACTCTGGGCGCCGAGGTTGTAGATCTCGCTCGGATCGACGAGCCGAAGAATGCGATTCAGCGACGATGCGTCATTGAGATCGCCGTAGTGGAGGATCAGGCGCCGGCCGCGTTCGTGAGGATCCTGATAAATCTCATCAATCCGGGCGGTGTTGAATGACGACGAACGGCGGATGATCCCGTGGACTTCGTATCCCTTTGATAGAAGCAGCTCGGCGAGATACGAGCCGTCCTGCCCAGTGATGCCGGTGACCAGCGCGCGTTTGAGCTGACTCATGACATCGATCAGGCGCGCACGACGTTGACGCCGTGGTGGGGCACGATGTTGCGCGTGTCGACCGCCAGCCTGACATTGGCGTACAGATCGGGATTCTTGAATTGGGAGTGCGGAGTGGACACGACCACCGCATCGTACTTGCTGAATTCACCGGCAGTGCAGGGAACGGACTCCAGACCGAGGTCGTGTTTGCGACCGCGTCGCGCAACCGGGATATACGGATCACAATAGGCGACGATCGCGCCGCGCTCCTGCAGGAGCTCGATGAGCTCGAACGACGGCGACTCGCGATCGTCGTCGATGTCGGGTTTGTAGGAGAGGCCTAACACCAGAACCTTCGCGCCGACGATGCTCAGCCCATTCTGATTGATGGCGTCGACCGTTTTCTGCACGACATAGCGCGGCATCGACGTATTGATCTCGCCGGCGAGCTCGATGAAGCGGGCCCACACTCCATGCTCGGCCGCTTTCCAGGTGAGATAAAACGGATCGAGCGGAATGCAGTGTCCCCCCAGGCCGGGACCGGGATAAAACGGCATGAACCCGAATGGCTTGGTCTTCGCCGCTTCGATCACTTCCCAGACATCGATTCCCATGCGATCGAAGATGACCTTCATCTCGTTGACCAGCGCGATGTTGACGGCGCGGAAAATGTTCTCGAGCAGTTTCGACGATTCGGCGACTTCGACTGAGCTGACCGGGACGACGCGCTGAACGACTGATCCGTAGAGCGCAACGGCCGCGCGCAATGAATTCTCATCCACGGCGCCGACCACTTTGGGGATGCTGCGGGTGCTGAACTCTTCGTTGCCGGGATCCTCCCGCTCGGGCGAGAACCCGAGAAAGAAATCGCGACCGCAGACCAGACCCGTCGCCTCGAACCGCACCAGGAGCTCTTCGCGCGTGGTTCCCGGGTAGGTCGTTGACTCGAGGACCACGAGTTGTCCCGGGCGCAGGATGCCCGCGATTGTTTCCGCTGTCGCGCGAACAAATCTCAGATCCGGTTCGCGGTGATTTCCGAGCGGCGTGGGAACACAGATGATGATGGCGTCGCATTCGCGCAGAGACGTGAAATCCGATGTCGCGTGCGCGCGCCGGCGGAAGGCCGTCTCCACACGGTCAATCGGGATGTGACGAATGTACGACTGGCCGCGGTTCAGGGCGTCCGCCTTTTGTTTGTCGACGTCGAATCCGAACACGCGAAAGCCGACTTCCTCGAAGAGCAGCGCGAGCGGAAGACCGACGTAACCGAGTCCAATGACGCCGACCTGCGCACTGCGCGCGGCGATCTTTTCGAGCAGGCCCTCGATTCGATTCTGCTCCGCATGCGGCCGGGCTCCGCCCCCTTCGGTGTCTATGTCACGCTGCGGCGGACTCTTCACCTGATCCAGGTCGTGCATCCTTCTGGCGATCTACTAAACGGAACCGGAGACTCTGTTGCTGACGGCAACTTCACGGGTCAGGCGCTCGATCTCCTGAACGATGGAGTCGTACTCTGCAAGTTTTCGTTTCAAGAAGTGCGCGGTCACGTTGACCTTCTCCTCGAGTCCTTTCGGAGTGAGGACGTAGGCATACGCCAGCTTCTTCCTGCTGCCGCGAAAATTGCGCATTTTGACCAGGCCCTTCGCGATCAGGGCGCGGATGCAGTAATTGACTTTGCCGACGCTGACGTCGAGATATTGCGCCAGCTCGCGCTGCGAGGCCTGAGGGTGCTCCTCGAGATAGTGGAGGAGTCGGTAACGGATCTCGTCGGAAATGGAATGCGGCATCTAGCGTTCAACCGTTGAACGCGCATTGAAACACATCGCAGGCGTGAAGGCAACGAACTTGACTGTACCGACACCGGCTGACATCCTACGCCGCGGATGACCGACCACTCCTCAACACTGGAACGCCCTCCCCATCATATCGACCGAGAGCTCCTGAGCGAGGAACCCCCCCTATCACTCAGCCGCTTCACGCACGTTCTTCGCGACTACCGGCAAGTGATTCTTCTCGCCATCTCCGCGATCATGCTGGCGTATCTCATCATCGCGATTCTGCTCTTTCTGTTCAGCCCGTCGGCGCGCGTCACCGCCCAGCCGTTTCGCCTCGATTTCGAAGGAGCGGGTAAAGGAGAGTACCCGAACAAAACCAAGTTCAATATCGCCGACATCGTCAATGGACCGATTCTCACACGTGTCTGGAACGACAATCGTCTCGGCACTTATCTGACTGCCGGCGATTTCAGCCGGTCCGTTTTCGTCCTCGAATCCAATCGTCAGTTCGACCAGCTGGCGGCCGAATATCAGACCCGACTCGCCGATCCGAAACTCTCCCCCGTCGATCGCGAACGCCTGCAAAAAGAGTTCGAGCTCAAAGCGCAGTCGATCGTGAAGAACGAATACGCCGTGTACATGAATCGCGAGCAGGTCGGCAGGGCGATCCCGGAACCGCTGGCGCGCAAGGTCGTGCTGGATGTCCTCAATGACTGGGCCGATTTCGCCGTGAATGAGCAGCATGTGATTGCCTACCAGGTGTCCGTCCTGTCGCCCGAGATCCTCAAGCCGAGTCCGCTCGAGGAAAAGGATGCCGTGGCTTCCATTGAAATCCTGCGCTCGAAAGCGAATCGCGTCAGCTCCAATCTCGTGAAAATGCAGAGGCTTCCCGGAGCAATGCTCGCGCGCACTGCCACAGACCATCTGTCGCTGGAGGAGATCCGTATTCGAATCGACGAGATCCTTCGCTTCCGGCTCGAGCCGCTGCTGGTGACGGCCGTGCACAGCCCGAGCTTGGTTTCCGATCGCGCGGCGACGCTTCATTTTCTGGAGAGTCAGCTTGCGTACGATCAGCGTCAGTTCGAGGCCGCGCAGTATCTTGCGGATTCGGTCCGCGAATCGATCGCAGTCTATGAACAGCCGGCCGTGACCGAGCCCGCGCCGCTGAAAACGGCGGCGAATAAGCCCGCGGAGCAGGCGAAAGCCAATGAAGCAGTGATGCCGCAGCTCAGCGATACCTTCCTGGATCGCCTAGTGACGCTGACCGGACGTGCGGCGGATGCCCAATATCGCCAGAATGTCATCGACGAATACCGGCGGGCGGTCGCGGATGCAATCCCACTCAAGCTGGCTGTTGCTTACGAC
>JALYZI010000044.1 GCA_030948915.1 Acidobacteriota bacterium | reverse complement strand
CATTCTTCTCGGACCGCCGTATCGCGTCAGCGGCAAGGCGGGCGGTGTGTCGCGGCGCGACGCCGGCGGACCCATCGCCCCGACGGACGCGCAAGGGAACCTTACGGTGGTACGACCAGTGTCCGATCCGACCCAGCAGATCTGGATGTATGCGCACGACAAGAAACCGAAGTTCATCACGCAGAGCGATTTCACACTCATCTTCCTCGAGGAGGGACAGAACGATTGGAAGATCGCGCACACCGAGCGCGTCAATCCCGATCTGATCTTTCAACAGGCAACCACCGCGTCCATCGTCTCGCCGAAGTTGACGAAGGCGCCCGTTTACACGCTGCCCGTTCCGCAGCGCGCGACTGCGTTCAAGAACGCCGCGCTCAAGACTGCCTACGAGCAGTTGCGATCGAGCGAAAAGGACACGACCGGCAAGGCGAACCTCGTCTGGGGCGAATTCGTGACGTCCGAGGGGGACCATTTCGTGTCAGCGCAGGTTTATGTGCCGGGCGGCGGCGCCGTCGCGCCAGATCAAAAAGTTACATCGTTCGCCGTGATCGAGAACAAGGCCGGCGAGATCGTCGACGTGAAGGAAGACGAGACGACGATGATTGCGTCCGGAAGCGACGCGTATCTCGATCGGTCGCTGCAGCTCGATCGCGGTTCGTACAAAGCGACCTTCGGCGTCGCGTCCGATGGACGCATCCTCGCCTCAGCCCGAACTGCAATGACAATCGAAGGCCTCGATCCGAAATCCGCTGGCGTCTCTCCGCTGCTGCTGGCCAGCAAGGTTTATCCGCTGCAGGTGGCGCCCCAACCGATGGACCCGTTCACATTCGGCGGCTTGAAAGTCGTCCCCAAAGGCGACGCCAGCTTCGGCACGAGCGGCGACCTCTGGTACTTCGTCGAGCTTCGAAATCCGGGCGTCACCGACGCTGGCGTTCCCAACGTGCGCGTGCGCATCGACATCAAAGGAACGACGCAGAGCGGACGGCCGGTCGCGCTGAACATGCCGATGAAGGACACCGCGGTCGCCAAGCTCGCCGGCGAGACGAACCGCTACGCCCTCGGCCTCGCGATTCCCCTGGAGGGCTTCAAGCCCGGCGAATACACGATGAAGGTCCACGTGATCGATGTCGTCCTGGGTAAGGAGTACGACTTCGAGAAGCCGTTCCGAGTACACGGATAGTGATCAGTCGTCCGCGAACTCTTTTCGTACTTTTCGGAATTCTTCTCGCCGGTTGCGGGCGCGAAAAATCGACAAACGCGCCCGTAATCCTCATCTCGATCGACACGCTGCGTGCTGATCATCTGACCGCCTACGGCGCGAAGCTCGTCGACACGTCGGCGATCGACCGACTCGCGCGAGATGGAATCGTTTTCGAAAACGCGTACTCGCACGTTCCGCTGACTCTTCCATCGCACGTCACGATCCTGACCGGCCGCCTGCCGTTCGAAAACGGAGTTCGCAGCAACATCGGATACAAGCTGGACCACGACGTCCAGTCGTCGCTGCCGCGGCTCTTGAAACAACGCGGCTACGCGACCGGCGGCGCGGTCTCGGCGTACGTCATTCGCGGCGAGACCGGGATCGGTCCGCTCTTCGATTTCTACGACGACTCGATGGAAGTGTGGGAGTCGGCGACACTCGGAGCGATTCAGCGGCGAGGCGACGAGACGTCGCGCGTCGCGCTGAACTGGGTCGATCGCGTCAGAGACAAACCCTTCTTTCTTTTCCTGCATCTCTTCGAGCCGCACACGCCGTACGCGCCAGTCGAGCCATTTCGCTCAAAGTATGCGAATCCGTATGACGGAGAAATCGCGACCGCCGACGCAATCGTCGGCCGCTTCTTCGCGGAGCTGGAAAAACGCGGCCTTTACGATCAATCGCTGATCATCCTCTGCGCCGATCACGGCGAAGGTTTGAACGATCACGGCGAAGCGGAACACGGCGTGTTGCTTTATCGCGAGGTACTGCACGTCCCACTGATCGTCAAGCTTCCGGGACAAAAACTCGGAGGAAAACGCGTCGCGGCGCCGGCGCAACTCGTCGACATTTTGCCCACGATTACCGATGTCGTCGGTGCCCCAACCCCGAATGGTTTGCCGGGAGTGTCGCTCGTCGCAGAAGGCCGCAACGCGAACCGCACGATCTACAGCGAGACTCTCTACCCTCGCCTGCACCTCGGATGGAGTCAGTTGCGCTCGCTCACCAACGCGCGCGATCACTACATCGAGAGTCCGGCGCCGGAGTTGTACGACATCGCGAAAGATCCGCGCGAAACTCGCAATATTCGCGAAGAGCAGCGCCGCGATGCGCGCGCCCTCGCCGAAGGCTTGTCGAAGATCCCACTCAATCTTCGGGCGCAGAAGCCGGCCGATGCCGAGGAGATGGCGCGGCTGGCGGCGCTGGGGTATCTGTCGGGGGCGGCGTCGAACACGAGTGGTCCGCTGAAGAATCCGCGCGATCACATTCAGGTGCTCGCCCGCATTCAACAGACGTTCGTGCTCAATCAGGAAGGACGCTATCGCGAAAGCATCGAGCTTTGCCGTCAGATTCTGCGCGAGTATCCCGATCTCGTCGATGTTTACATGCAGCTCGCCGGCGATCTGCGCCGTCTCGGCCGGCTCAAGGAAGCGCTCGACGCATATCGCGAGGCCATTCGGCGATCGCCACAGCTCGTCGACTCGGTCGCTCTCGAAATCGCGAAGCTCGAGCTCGACCTCGGCGACGTGAAGGCGGCCGAGCTGAACACTCGGCAGGCGATGAAACTCGATCCGCTCGAAGCGCATCTCATTCTCGCTGCGCTCGCCGAACGACGTTCGGATTTCGCGGGGGCGGAGCGCGAAGCCCGACTGGCCCTCGGTCCCGAGGACAGGCCGCGCGTACCAGCGCTGATTTTTCTTGCGCGCGATCTGGCGGAGCAGAAGAAACTCGACGAGGCCCTCAGCGTCGTCAATCGCGCGACGGCGCGAGTCGGCGAAGAAGGCGCGCATCCCGTTCCGACTCTGTCGTCAACGCGCGGCGACGTCCTCGCGCGCATGGGACGCAACGACGAGGCCGAAGCGGCGTTTCGCGAAGAGATCAAGAATTTTCCGACGACCACCGATGCTTACGTGAAGCTCGCGTTGCTCCTGGCCGCCGAACATCGGTTCACGGAGATCGAACCGACGCTCGAAGCGATGGTCAAGGCGTCGCCAACTCCGGCGACCTACCTACTCGCTGCCCGGGCAATGCACGACTTCGGCAATGAGGCCGCATCCAGGGCTTTCCGAAGTCGTGCGGAGCGGCTTACTCGTTAGCCAGAATCCAGGACAGCGCTGCAACCGCGGCG
>JALYZI010000285.1 GCA_030948915.1 Acidobacteriota bacterium | reverse complement strand
CGTCGGCAGCGTCGCATTCGATCGCATCACAACGCCTTTTGGCACCGCAGAGCGATGTCTCGGCGGTTCGGCCACCTACTTTTCCGTGGCCGCGTCGTTTTTCGCGGAGGTGAACCTGGTCGCGGTGGTGGGGGACGACTTCACGGAAAAAGACGCGTCCATCTTCAAGGGACGCAAGATCAATCTCGACGGCCTGCAGAAAGTGAAAGGCGCGAAGACATTCTTCTGGGCCGGAGAATACGGTTTCGATCTGAATGTCGCGAGGACTCGGGAAACGCAACTGAATGTCTTCGCCGACTTCAAGCCGAAGCTCAGCGAAGTGCAGCGCAAGGCGGACGTCGTTTTCCTCGCGAACATCGATCCCGAACTGCAGATGGACGTGCTGCAGCAATGCAAACAGCCCAGGCTCGTCGCGCTCGACACGATGAATTACTGGATCGCATCGAAGAAAGAGTCCCTCGCGCAAATTCTCGGTAAGGTCGATCTCATCCTCATCAACGAAGCGGAAGTGCGGCAGTACACCGAAGAACCGAATTTGGTCAAGGGCGCGCGTCAGATTCTCGCGCTCGGAGCGAAGACGCTCGTCATCAAGCGCGGCGAGTACGGCGTGCTGATGATCACGCGCGAGGCGGCCTTCGCGGTCCCGGCATATCCGCTCGAGAACGTCTTCGACCCCACCGGCGCCGGCGACACCTTCGCGGGCGGCTTCCTCGGATATCTCGCCTCGCGACGCGAACACGACGATCGCGAGCTGCGTCGCGCGATCATCTTCGGCAGCGTACTGGCGTCATTCACCGTCGAGAAGTTTTCACTCGACCGATTGCGCGAGATCACGCTCGCGGATGTCCAGCAGCGCTATCGCGCGTTCCGCACGCTGACTGAGTTCGAAGACTACTCCTGAGCCGCATCCCACATCCGGTAGAACTCATCCCGGACGGACAAATCGATCTCGTCTCCTAACTCACGCGGCAGTTTGAGGGCGATGATCAAATCCTGGACGTCGGCAAGGTCGCGCAACCGGCGGTGCTCAGCGGAGAGACCCGAAGCCAGCTTCAATTCGATGAGTTTGGGAAGCGAAATGACACTGAGGCCATCACGATCAACTGCTACGTCTTTAGGGTCCGGAAAGCGCACCGCCTTGGGTTTACCATCACCGGGAAACTCGCCGGTGGTGATGAACTCGACATCCACTCCGGTCTCGGTGTCGCGTAGCTTCTTACGGGAGCCTTCAAACGCAGGACGATATCCGCGCCCAACCAACTTTTCATGAATGACGTTGAGACCCTCGGGGGTTGTCACCAGATCGACATCTCCGGTCACACGAACGTAGCCATGGAGTACCAGAGCCATACCGCCGACAATGACGTAATCGATGCCCTCGGCGCGAAGGCGTGTAGACACCCGCTCCATCGTGCGCCAGACGCGGTCCCGCCTCATGAAAAAATCATCCACTTCTCGGGCAAGCTCAGCGGTCGTCGCGTTTGGAAGGATCTTGGCCACGCTGTCATTTTACGCCGCGATAGACAATCTCCCCTCCCACGACCGTGTAGCGCACCTTCGCTTTGAACAGCTCCGACTGCGGCATCGCGAACAAATCGCCTTCGATGATCGTCAGATCCGCGAGTTTTCCCGGCTCGATCGTGCCGCGCGAGTCTTCCTCGAACGCTGCATACGCGGCGTCCTTCGTGAATCCGCGAATCGCCTCCGCCAGCGTCAACTTCTGATCGGGATACCATCCGCCCGCCGGCCATCCCTTCTGATCCTGGCGCGTGACGGCCGCGTAGATTCCGAAAAACGGATTCACTTCCTCGACCGGAAAATCCGATCCGAACGCGAGACGCGCTCCGGAGTTGAGGACGGTGCGCCATGCATACGCACCCTGGATCCGTTCCGGACCGACGCGATCTTCAGCCCAGTACATGTCGGACGTTGCGTGCGTCGGCTGCATCGACGCGATGATGCCGTCGCGCGCGATGCGCGCGAAATCCGACGGCGCAACGACCTGGAAATGCTCGATGCGGAATCGATCCTGCGGTGTGACGCCCGCCGATTCGTAAGCATCGATGGCATTGCGCACGCCGCGGTCGCCGATCGCATGCGTGTTCACCTGAAACCCGGCGGCACGTGCGCGCCGCGCGACGTCCGCGAGGTGTTCTTCTTTGCTCAGCAGCAGTCCGGTGTTGCCCGGATCGTCCTTGTACGGCGCGAGCAAGGCGGCCCCGCGGCTGCCTAACGCGCCGTCGGCATACAGTTTTATGGATCGCACGGTGAGACGGCCGCCGTAGTCCATCAGTTTTCCCCGCTGGAACCACTCGTCGAGCGCACTCGCGTTGTCGGCGATCATCGTGTAGTCGCGGATCGGAAATAGCTTCTCGTCAATCAACTCGCGCACGGCGCGAATCGTCTCGTCGTCCGCCCCCGGATCGTGGACTTCGGTCAATCCGTTTTCGGCTATTTTTTGCGCGCCGGCGAGAACCCGTCGTTTTCGCAGATCGAATGACGGCGCAGGTACCGCGCGGTCGATCAAACCCTCGGCGGCGTCGACGAATACTCCGGTCGGATTGCCGCCGGCATCGCGGATGATCCGCCCGCCTTCCGGATCGGGCGTCGATGCCGTCACGCCTGCGGCACGCATCGCTGCGCTGTTGGCGAGGCCCGCGTGTCCGTCGACACGTCGCAGCCAGACCGGATGATCTGGAACCGCGGCATCCAGCGGGGCCGCCGTCGGAAACTGTTTGCCCGGCCAGCGATTCTGATCCCACCCGCGGCCGAGGATCCATTCGCCGGGTTGGGCGGCGGAGGCGCGGGCCTTCACGCGTGCGATCGCCTCGTCGAGCGCCGGCAGACCCACGAGATTGACTGTATCGAGGGACAGGCCCAGGCCGTAAAGATGGCCATGGGCATCAGTCAAGCCGGGCACAACCGTAGCCCCTGTGACATCAATCACTTGCGCACTTGGAAAACTGCGTATGATGTCCCTGGCCGGCCCCACTGCCGTGACTCTTCCGGCGGCCACCGCAACCGCGTAATTCGGGTGCGGAACCTGATCTGAACCGGACACAACCGTACCGCCTGAAAACACAAGATTATTTGGAATGTTCGATGGTGGCGTCGGCATTGTGCAGTGAACCCCGGCAAAAGATAGCGCAGCAACGAGCGTCCAGAACCGCATGCACATATCGTATCGAATTCTCGCCGTCGTCATCGCTCTCGCCGCATCGAGCGCGCTGGCCGATGGCTCGCGATTCAGCGCCGCCGACGTTCCCTCCGGACTCGGAATCAAGAAGCAGGGGCGGATCGTCATCCGCAACGACGAGCGATCGATCACGGCCTACAGTTTCTTCGGCAACGTCAGCAAAGCGTTGGTAAATCTGCGGACGAGCAACACGCTCCATTACACGTCGTTCGGCGGCTCCGTGTATGACTCCTCGGCGCAGTTGACTGCCGCGATTCCCGTTTACCTGGCGAGTGCGATCGGCGACGCCGCGAAGCAGCATGGGATCGATCCGCGGCTGCTCGCTGCAGTGGCACGGCGCGAATCGCGATTCAATGCTGCCGCAGTCTCACCGGTCGGCGCGTCCGGCATCATGCAGCTCATGCCCGCGACCGCTCGCTACCTCGGCGTCAAAGATGTGTTCAACGCTCGCGAGAGTGTCTTCGGCGGCGCGAAGTATCTGCGCGCGCTCCTCGACACGTTCCACGGCGATCTCGATCTCACGCTGGCCGCGTACAACGCCGGCCCGGGCGCCGTGCAGAAGTACAACGGAGTGCCGCCGTTCCGCGAGACGCGCGCGTACGTCTCTGCGATCCGCGCTGCGTATCAGCGTTCGCTGCAGTACTAGGTCTCCCCCCACTTCAACTTGCTGCGCAGCACGTCGAAGTAATTCTTGTTCGGCGACTGCACCAGCAGCACGCTCTGCTGCGATTTGCGGACGCACACGCGATCGTGTTCGGTGACCGGCAATCCTTCCTGCCCATCGAGAGTCAGAAAGATTTCCTGATTTTTTGTGACGATGCCGATTTCGACTTCGAGCGTATCGGGAAGCACGATTGGCCGGTTGGTGAGCATGTGCGGGCAGATGGGAGTGATCACGATGGCGCCCATCGTGGGATAGACGATCGGTCCGCCGGCGGAAAGGTTGTAAGCGGTCGATCCGGTCGGCGTCGAAATGACAAGGCCGTCGGCGCGAAATGTCGAAACGAATTGTCCCGACACGGTCACGCGCATCTCCACGATGCGCGCGAGTGCGCTTTTGTTGATCGTCGCATCGTTGAGCACGCGATATGTGCGTTTCTCCCGCTGCGGCCCCTCGACGACCACGTCGAACGTCACGCGCTCCTCGGCGGCAAAATCGCCCGAGAGAACGCTTTCCAGCACCGCCGGAAACTCTTCCACAGCAACCTCGGTGAGAAAACCGAGAGTTCCCATATTCACGCCGAGCACGGGAACGCCTGACGGTGCGGAGCGCGCGACGGAGAGCAACGTGCCGTCGCCGCCGAACGTGATCAGCAGGTCGGCGCGTTTGCCGAGGTCCGCTTTGGAGACGCAGGGACCGCGGTCATTGAGCTTATCGGCGGTGCCGAAGTCGAGACAGATTTCGTAGCCGCGGTTGCGGAGATCGTCAGCGACACGTTTCGCATATGCGATGGCCTCATCGGATGTGACTTTGGCGGCGATGCCAACGGTCTTCACGACGGTGATGGCGCCGCGATCGCGCGCCGGACGTCATCCGGCTCAATGGTGACGCGCTCGCCGGCGCGTTCCGGACCGACGAAGAGAATCGGGTGCAGCACTTTCTCGAGGATGGCGCGCAGCGCGCGAGCGCCGAGTTTCTGCTTGAGCGCTGCGTTTGCGATTTCGAGTAGCGCCTCGCGCGTGAAATCGAGCTGGATCTGATCGAGCGCGCACAGCCGCTGATATTCAGGGATCATCGCCTCGCGCGGCTGGGTGAGGATCGTCACGAGATCATCGGCGCTCAGCGCGTCCAGCTGGACGCGGACCGGGACACGGCCGAGGAGCTCGGGGAGGAAGCCGTATTTGATGAGATCTTCCGTGCTGATCTCGCGCGTGTGTTTGTCGTCGTCGCCGAAGAAGCCGATCGGCTTCGAGTCGCTGCTTTCCTCCAAGTCGGAGAAAGATCCGGCGCAGATGAAGAGAATGTTCGAGATGTCGATCTCGACGTAGTCGTATTTGTTCCAATGGGCGGTGACGTTCAGCGGCACGAAGATCTTCTCACCCTCGAGAATCTTGAGGAGCGCCTGCTGCACGCCTTCGCCGCCGATGTCACGCGAGCCGGCGCCGGTGCGCGCGCCGCCGCTGCGCCGTGCGATCTTGTCGATCTCGTCGATGAAGACGATCCCGTTTTCGGCGGCGTTCACATTCTGATTCGTGGCGTAGAGGAGTCTTCCGATCGCGACTTCGACGTCTTCGCCGTAGTAACCCGCTTCCGTGAATGCCGTCGCATCGTTATATGCGAACGGGACGTCGAGGATACGCGCCAGCGTGCGCGCCAGGTAGGTCTTGCCCGACCCGGACGGACCGGCCATCAGAATGTTGGATTTACGGATGGAGACCTCGCCGCCGAACTTGAGATACTCGATGCGCTTGAGGTGGTTGTAAGCAGCGATGGCCAGGACTTCCTTCGCGTGCTTCTGACCGACCACGTACTGATCGAGCTGCTCAAAGATGCGGCGCGGAGTGACGTGAAGAAAGCGATAGATGTCGCGCTTTTCCTTCATGTCGCGCTATGGTTCAGTATAACGCGGAATGTGCGGCATCAATGCGATCTACGCTTTTCATCCATCGGCGCCGACCGTTGATGTCGGCGAGTTGAGTCGCACCTGCGACGCGATGCGGTTGCGCGGTCCCGACGCCGGCGGCCAATGGGTCAGCGGCGACCGGCGTGTCGCGCTGGCGCACCGGCGGCTCTCGATCATCGACGTCAGCGAGCGCGCCAATCAGCCGATGCGCAATCGCACCGGCGATCTGGCCATCGTCTTCAACGGCGAGATCTACAACTATCAGGAGCTGCGCGGCGAGCTGATGGCGCGCGGCGAACATTTCGACACGACGTCCGACACGGAAGTCGTCCTGCGGCTTTATCGTCACGAAGGCGCGGGGATGCTGACGCGGCTGCGCGGCATGTTCGCGTTCTGTATCTGGGACGACCGCACGCGAACGCTGTTCCTCGCACGTGATCCGTACGGCATCAAGCCGTTGTACTACGCGAACGACGGCGCAACGGTACGCGTCGCGTCGCAGGTGAAAGCGCTTCTCGCGGGCGGCGGCGTTTCGCAAACGCGCGATCCGGCAGGCATCGCCGGTTTTCTTCTGCGAGGCAGTGTCCCCGAGCCGTTCACGACATACGACGCAATCCGCTCCGTTCCAGCAGGTAGCTGGATGGTGATCACGTCCGCCGGACCATCGGAGCCGAAATCGTATTTCTCGATCGCCGCCGTGTTGCGGGAAGCAGCGCATTCGCGGCCGCGATCGGATGCGGAACGGCAGGAAGTGATACGCCACGCGGTGGCCGAATCTGTCCGCTATCACCTCGTCAGCGATGTCCCGGTCGGCGCGTTCCTGTCATCGGGACGCGATTCGAGCACGGTTGTGGCGCTGGCAGCCGAGAGCGGACCTCCGCTGCGAACGGTGACGCTGCGTTTCGAGGAGTACATCGGCACGGAACGCGACGAAGCGCCGTTGGCGGAAGTGATTGCGCGCCAGTACGGAACGCGACACGAGACCCGCACGCTGACCGGCGCCGAATTTCGGGAGACATTGCCGAAAGCGCTCGAAGCGATGGATCAGCCGTCGATCGACGGAATGAACTCCTACTTCGTCTGCAAAGCGGCCGCGGAGCTCGGATGGAAAGTCGCGCTGTCGGGAACGGGCGGCGACGAGCTTTTCGGCGGCTACAAGACTTTCAAAACGATTCCGCGATTCGTGCGGGGCTTTCGGATCTTCCGCTACATGCCGGGCGCGGCACGCGCGTTCGAGCGGATGTGGGAAATGCGCAAGAAGGGACCGGAGCGGAGTCCGAAGACGGCGCATGCGCTGAAGTACATGCATTCGTATGAAGGCGCGTATCTCATGAAGCGCGGACTCTTCCTCCCCGACGAGCTTCCCTCCCTCCTCGGCAACGACGTTGCTGAAGAAGGTTTGCGGCGACTCGCGCCCCTCGATCGCATCCGCGACGCGATCACGCCCGATCCGGGGACACCGTTCGCGCGCGTGGCGGCGCTCGAGTCTGCGCTGTACATGCGCAATCAGCTTCTTCGCGACATCGACTGGGCGAGCATGGCGCATTCGCTCGAAGTGCGCGTCCCGCTCGTCGATGCTTTTCTATTGCGCGAGGTCGCGCCGGCAGTTTTCACTGGCCCCCGCCGCGATGGAAAACAAATGCTCGCCAATTCACCGCGCACTCCGCTCCCTCGCGAAGTCCTGCAGCGAAAAAAAACCGGATTCACAGTCCCGATCAACGACTGGCTCGCGCGCGAGCACAAAGAAGTGCCGCATTCCTTCGGCATGAGGCCGTGGGCACTGTTCCTCTGGCAGAATTTTTTGACAGCGCGCTAAGCGTCCTCCCCGCCTAACACCAGCTCCCTCAACAACTTCGCTCCCGATGCCATGTGGCGGTCCGATTGAAGTGTGCACTTCCTCGAAAAGGAGGTGGTGCACAGACGAAAGCGGACTACGTGAATTGAGGATCGAGATCGAAGGTCCTCGTGTGGTGCTACCAGCCAATCGATCTAACAACCAACAACTAACAACCAACAACTAACAACTAACCGAAAGGAGAAACAACCCCATGCGAAAGTCCCTCCCCTTCTTCATCGCAGCACTTTTGATTGCAACGATCGGCGCCTCAGCCTTTGCGGCCGAGACGCCGGCCAGCGCGCCGAGCGGCGTCGTCAACATCAATACCGCCGACGTCGCGCAGCTCTCGCTTCTTCCCCGCGTCGGCGCGAAAGCCGCGCAGCGCATCGTCGATTACCGCACGCAGCACGGGCGCTTCGCGAAGCCGACCGACATCATGCAGGTGAAAGGCTTCGGCGATAAGTCGTACGAACGCCTCAGCTCCTACATCACGATCGACGGCCAGTCGACGCTCACCGAAAAGGTCCGTTCGCCCCGCAAGCCTCGCTCCTCGAAGGCTTCGAAGTCCCGCCTCAACACGGCCAGCTAACGGCCGACCTGCCGGGGCCGCCGGAGAGGCGGCTCCTTTTCAGGCGTCAGGTGTCAGGCCTCGGGCGTCAGGGCGGATGGGCCTGACGCCTGACGCCTGACGCCTGACGCCTGACGCCTAGAAAAGGAGAGTCCATGTCATCACGCACCGCCACGTCGTACGACCAACTGTTTCGCCTCATACGTCTGCACGAGCGACAGCGCGTTCCGGCGCAGCAGGTCGTCCGTGAATGCATCCGTCAGCACGCGGCCGTCCATGTCGCGACCGATCGGGAGTCCGGCGGAGTAGAGCAGCGTCGGCACGACATCATCCGGCGAGGCTGGAGTTGGCTTCTCGGGATGCGCGATGCCCGCGCCGCTGATCAGAACAAATCCGTCGTCAGCTCCCGGATCTTCGTTCGAAATCCAATCGCGAAACATCGCCCAGGGCGTGGCGGCCAGCTCCGGAGCAACCGGCCCCGATGGCGCGACAACCACGAGAAGGTGATCCGGAAACGCGTGCGCGACGGAGCCGAGGAGGGAATCGAGCTGCTGGGTGTAGGCGCGGAGGACTTCGCCCTTCATCGTCGAGCGCGGCGGCAGATCGTTCGTGAAGATGTGAATCGCGCGCTGCGCTTCCTCGAATCCATTCAGCGCGCCGACAACCAGCGTCAGGTTTCGATTCGACGCCGCCGCACGGATGGCCTCCCCTGCCGCCAGATCGGCCACCAGCCCTCTCACGATCCGATCGCGCGCGCCGCCTGCTCCGTTGAACCGCTGCACGGCGGCCGGAGCGATGAGGGGCGGCAGATGCTGCGGCGGAGCGAGGGAGGGCCAGTCGATCACCGCGGTCTGCAGTCCGACGCGTTCGAACAAAACCCAGAACGGCAGCGCGTCACCCGACGGCAAGGGCGGCGCGATGCGCTGGACCGGCGGGATGAGTCCCCAAAAACTGAATCCGACGCCGCTCGGAAGAATGAGAAAGCGATCGGCCGGATCGCGTCCGTTGAGCGGAGTCCGATAGGCGAACCGCCCGGTCACACCATGACGAAACGGGAGCTTCCCGGTCGCAATCGAGGCCCACAACGGCTGCGGGCTGGTCGCGGGAAATGGCTCGAGACGCGTGAAGTAGCCGTGACTCCGCGCCTGTTCGAAAAACGGCAGGCTGCCCTCGCCGGCCAGCGTCAGGATCCAGTCGTACGGAACGTTTCGAACCGCAATCACGATCACGGGCCGCTGCCCGGCGACCGTTCCGACATCGGCAACTACGACCGTCTGCTTCTCGGTGCGGTAGCTGTCGCGGCGCTGATAGAGAAAGAACGACGAGATCGCAATCAGGACCACACCGGCGATGAAAATCGCGCGCGACCGGCGGAGATCGGCATTGCGTTCGACGACCCACAACAGCAACAGCGCGAACGCGGTCCCGGTGATCAGATTCGTCGCTTTGGCCAGGACGCGCACCGCGCCGATCGGCAGATATCCGATCCGGAAAACGTACAGGTGCATCCAGTACAGCGCGGCCGCAATGAATGCCGCGAGCACGACGAAGCCAAATCCGTGTGCCCGATACGCACCATGGATTTCCTCGGACTTCCCAAACAATTTCACGCGGAGAACGCGCAACACCCACAACGCGGTGCCGAAGAGAAGGCCGCAGATCGCGCCGTAGATGATTGTCACGATGGCGAGGCGGAGAGGCGTGATCTCGACTTGCGGATTGAGGAAGTACAGCAGGTGCGCGACGTAGAGGCCGAAGATCGCACCGGCGAGAACGCGCTTGAGATACGCCCAACGAATGGTCATGCGCCGGTCGGAGTGTATGCGTGATCAGCGCGGCGCGCATCCGCGAGTCCAACGTCTTCGGCCTGCTGGAAGACCTCGGCTATCCGATCGAGCCGATTGAAATCGTTGCGGACGAATGGCGCAGCGCCGGAATCGCGATCGAGTGGACCGGCGGCACGCTGTTCCTCGCGTCGCGAACCGAATCGCTCGATTGCTACGTCCTCGATGGTCAATCGACACACGATGCGGCGCTGCATTTCTTGCGATCACTCCAGTCGTACAACGTCCTGCGCAAGCCGGCGTTGATCGTGGCGAACCATGATCGTTTTGCGATCTACGATCTGTCTCCCCATCGCGAATTGCGCCGGCTCGACATCGATCTGCCCAATCCGTCGCCGCACGCCGTCGATCGTCTGAATCTTCTGGCGGCGTCGGAAGGATGCGATCATGCCCGACTCTTCGACCGTGCCCTCGATCGGGAAATCCTCACGCGCCAGTTCTTCGACCGTTTCCGCTCTGCGGTTCGTGAAGTCGACTCCGTGCTGCGCGCGCGATTTCCGAAGGAATCGGACGACGCGACGTCCGGCCAGGCGCTTCTGATTCTCTCGCGACTCCTTTTTCTCTATTTCGTGCAGCAGAAAGGCTGGCTGAATGGCGAGCGTCGATTCCTCGTCGATCGCCTGGAAGCGGCGCTGCAAAGCGGTCACGATTTCTACGAGTCGGTGCTCGCGCCGCTTTTCTTCGGATGTCTCAACACGCCCATCCGCGACCGCCACCTCCCGCCCCGCCTCCTCGGCAACATTCCTTATCTCAATGGCGGGCTCTTCGAACCATCAGCGTTCGAGCGCCGTCACGCGAAGCTCGCGCTTCCCAACGATTTGATGCAGCGCGTGATCGACAACGTCTTCGAGCGCTTCGCATTCAGCATCGACGAGATCGACTTCGCCGGCACGCACGTCGATCCCGAGATGCTCGGAAAAGTCTTTGAATCGTTGATGGCGGAAGATGAACGGGCGGCCAGCGGAAGTTTCTACACGCCGAGGTGCATCGTCGATGCGCTGACCGAGCGCGCGATCGTGGAGTGGTGCGGCGGCGATCCGCGACGCCTCGCGGCGATCACGATTCTCGACCCGGCATGCGGATCGGGCGCGTTCCTGCTCTCCGCGCTGCACACGATCGAGAAAATGCTCGGCGGCAACGTTGACCGCCAGGCCATCGTCGAACGCTCCCTGTTCGGAGTCGATCTGAAACCCGAAGCGGTCCGCCTCTGCGAACTGCGACTCTGGCTGGCGATCGTGTCGAAGCGCGACATGCCGATCGAGGACATCCCGCCGCTGCCGAATCTCGATCGCAACATTCTTCAGGGCAACTCCCTTCTCAGCCCGACCGATTTCCTGGGCGACGGACGCGGCGACGTCTATCGCGAATGGATGACTGCATTGCGCGCGCAGTCGGATCTCATCGCGCGCTATCGGACGGCGCCGCAGGCGGATCGGCCCGCGCTCGCGCGAATGATCCGCGGAAATGATCAACGCATCGCCGCCGAGCTGTTGAACAAGACAATCGATATCGACGAGGCCGAGCTGCAGCAGGTTGCAACGCCTAAAAAGGATCTATTCGGCCGCGAGCGTCCGACGAACCTCGCGCGATGCCGCGAGCTGCACGCGCGCATCACAGAATCGCGGCAGCTTCTGCGTCGCGCGGAAGATGGTGAGCTGGATTTCTTCTCGTACGACATCCACTTCGCACACGTGATGGCCAAGGGCGGCTTCGACGTCGTCGTCGGAAATCCGCCGTGGGTCCGCAACAGCCGGATCGAACCGCGCGCGAAGCGGATGTACGGCGATCGCTATCGCCTGTTTCGCGCCTCGGCAGGACGCAACGCGGCTTTCCATCAGCCCGATCTCTCGATCGTTTTCTTCGAGCGCGCGCTGGCGCTCTCCGCGCCGGCCGGAATCGTTTCGCTGCTGATGCCGGCGAAGGTGATGAATGCCGCCTA
Source organism: Acidobacteriota bacterium (assembly GCA_030948915.1). Taxonomy (GTDB): domain Bacteria; phylum Acidobacteriota; class Thermoanaerobaculia; order Gp7-AA8; family Gp7-AA8; genus Gp7-AA10. Next base: position 5,646 of record JALYZI010000285.1, on the reverse strand, counting down.
CGCCGCGCCGATGCGTCGTGCGGCGGAGTCGCTCGCGATCGTCGCGCTCGACGATTGGACTGATCGCGCGCGAAAGCTCTTCGACGCCGACACGTTTCCGCTTGGAATCACGATTGCGAAACGCCGTCCGCGCCGCGCCGTCCGCGTCAACGCGAACGGCGAGGAGTACGCGATTCCGCAGCAGGCGCTTTCGATCGCCGGCTCGGAGTGGTCGCTGCTCCCGCCCGATCTGCTGGAAATCGTCGCGCGTCTCTATCGCGACAACCCACCACTGTCGGAAACTCTCCACCGAAGGCCGGTGATGGGCATCAAGAGCGGCGACAACGAGAGTTTTTTTCTCGACATCGTGAAAGTGAACGGTGAGTGCGTCGAGACGCGCGACGGCTTGCGAATTCCGTTTCGCTACGTGGCGCGATGCGTTCGCGGCCGCGACGTCGCAGCCGGTCGCATCAACGGCGCGTCGTGGATGCTGTGGCCGCCCCGAGGAGGATGGAATCGGATTCCGCAGTGGTTGGAGCGACTCGCGAAAGCCCGCGGTATCGATCCTGACGATCTGCAGCTCGCGTATCTCCGTCCGGAGCACGTCGGAATCAAAGTCGTATGGAAGGATGTCTCGCGGGGAATCTGCGCGGCCGTTCTCGGTGAATACGAGATCGTGAACGGACATCGCGTGCCGCTCGTTCCGAATCAGACGCTGTACGCGCTCGAAGCGGCGTCGCGCGAAGAGGCCGCCGCGATTGCGACTGTTCTCAATTCGACGATCGTGAACGCGCTCGCGGTGATGACTGCCGAGCGCGCGAAGGATTTTCACTATCGCTATTTCGGCCGCACGATCGCGCGGATTCCGCTGCCGGTCAACTCGCTTTCGATGCCGATCGCAAAGGCCTACGGGATCTCTCCCGCAGAAGAATCGCGTCTCGCCGAATTCCTCGCCCGCCGCCTCGGCAAGACGATCGATGATTGAGCTCGCGACGCACCAGCGCGTCGCCGTCGATCGCATCCTGATTCTTCTCGATCGCTACAAGGGAGCGATCCTCGCGGACGAGGTGGGTCTCGGAAAATCGTTTGTCGCGGCCGCCGTCGCCGCCGCGCTTCCAGCGAACACAATCGAAGTGATCACTCCCGCCTCGCTCGTCGATCAGTGGAAGGAAACCCTCGGCGACTTCGGAGTCGGCGCGCGAGTGATCACACACGATGCATTGCTCGGCGATCGCTTCGTCGCTCAGCCGCAACAGCAGCGACTGCTGATCGTCGACGAAGCGCACGCCTTCCGGAACAGCAGCACGCAGCGTTATCACGCGCTCGCGCTGCGTTCGATCGGCGCGAAGCTGCTCCTCGTCACCGCCACGCCGATCTGCAATTCTCCGGACGATCTCTACTCGCTCGTCGCGCTCCTCGTCGCAGACGATTCCGGCCGCTTTCTCGGCGTCGCATCGGTCGAGCAGGCCTTCCGGACTCGCGATGCGAATGCAATTCGCTCGATCATCTCGGAGGTTGTGATTCGGCGCGATCGCGATGTGCTTTCCTACGATTTGCAATTCGGAACGATTGAACGGCGCGTCATCCGCCATCCTCTCCTCGAGGCACACGGCATCGACGCGTTGCAATTCCCTCTCATCAGCGACCATCACGCGCTGCTGCGCCGCATTCTGTGGCGGCGCCTGGAATCGAGCGAGGCCGCGCTGCTCGAATCGATTCGCAGGCAGACGCGCTTTTACGAGCGCGCGCTCGACTGCCTCCGTACCGGCCGCATGCTCGGCAAGCGCGAATACCGCCGCGCCTTCGGCCACGAAGAGGATCGCGACGCGTTCCAGGAAGTCTTGTTCTGGGATGTCTTCGCGCCGGCGGAAGCGCGGATCGACGCGGATGAGATCCGCGAAGAAATGCGCCGGCTCGATGCGCTGGCGGCCGCGGCGGCGGCTGCGCCAAAGCGGAAGCGCGAGATGCTCATCGACATCCTCGGCGAGCCAATGCTGATTTTCACCGCCGCCATTGCGACGGCCCGCGACCTTCGCACGGCGATCCCAAATGCCGGAATCATGACTTCGCGCGGCATGCAGCCGATCGACGCGCTGGATGGGTTTCGTCGCGGTCGCATTGACACGCTGATTTGCACCGATCTTGCGTCGGAAGGTTTGAACCTGCAGCGCGCCGGAGTCGTCGTGCACTACGACATTCCGTGGAATCCGGTAAAGCTCGATCAGCGCAACGGACGCGCATGGCGCATCGGCCAGAGGCGCGATCGCGTCCAGGCGATCTACTTCATCCCCGATTCGCGACGGACGCGAATCATCGAGACGGTCGCATCAAAAAACAGGACGCGGAGACGTTTGCTGGATGGCGGGCTGGCGGTTGATCGCACCGCCATCAGCTTGCTCGCGCTTCCCCCTCGACTCACGCGTGACTCCCCGGCGGTCGCACTCATTCGCAGGCTGCGAGACGCAGGTCTGGCGATTCCGCCACACCTCGCGCGGCGTTACCGCGCCGGCATCGAGCGTCTTTTCAACGACATGGCTGCTGAGTACATCGACGAGCGCCGTTTGCGCGAACTGCTGGCGCTTGTTGAATGCGAGATAATCGGCGGCAGTGGACCTCCTGATCGTCGATGACGAAGCGTCGCTTCGTGACCTGCTGACCACCGTTTTCGAAGAGGATGGCTGCCGCGTCGAGACCGCCGCCTCGCTGGCTGAGGCGCGCGCTGTGGTTCAGAAGGACGAGCTGGATCTCGTCCTGTGCGATCTGATGCTGCCCGACGGATCGGGACTCGAGCTGCTCCGCGAGATCAAATCGCAGAACCCGTCGATCGCGGTCATCATGATCACGGCGCACACGTCCACGAAGTCGGCCGTCGACGCGCTCAAGGCCGGCGCCTTCGATTACATCGCGAAGCCGTTCGATGTCGAAGAGCTGAAGATCATCGTCCGCAAGGCCGTCGAGCAGAAGGAGCTCGAAGACGAGAACCTTCACCTCCGCACCGCGCTCGAAGAAAAGTTCACGTTCGCCAACATCATCGGACGCAGCGGGCGGATGCAGGAAATCTTCTCGATTGTGCAGCGCATCGCGAAGACGCAGTCGACTGTGCTGATCTCCGGCGAATCCGGCACCGGCAAAGAGCTCATCGCGCGCGCGATTCACTACAACTCCAGCAGACGGGGAAAGTTCGTTTCGATCAATTGCGGCGCGCTCCCCGAGAACCTGCTCGAGTCGGAGCTGTTCGGGCACGAGCGCGGCGCATTCACGGGTGCGATTCGCGAAAAACGCGGACTCTTTCAGGAAGCCGAGCGCGGAACGATCTTTCTCGACGAGATCGGCGAGACCTCGACCGCCATGCAGATCAAGCTCCTGCGTGTGTTGCAGGAGCGCCTGGTGCGGAAAGTCGGATCCAACACCGAGTCGCAGGTCGACGTGCGCGTGATCGCGGCCACCAATCGCGATCTTGCGGAATCGATCAGGAACGGGACATTCCGCGAGGATCTTTTCTATCGCATCAACGTCATTCCGATTACGCTGCCCGCGCTGCGCCAGCGCAAAGAGGACATTCCGCTGCTCGTCGAACACTTCATCGCGAAGTACTGCTCGAACCTCGGCGTCCCGCAGAAGAGGATTTCCGCCGACGCCATGCGCGCGATCGAGAAGTATCACTGGCCGGGAAATGTGCGCGAGCTCGAGAATGTCGTCGAGCGGATGATCGCGCTCGAGACCTCCGACGTGCTGACGACAAAGTCGCTTCCGGAGGCCGTGCTCCTCGGCGGAAGCATCCCCGATGTGACGTTCGACCTGCCGCCGGATGGCATCTCGCTCGAGGACCATCTCGAAGCGATCGGAAAAATCTTCATGATGAAGGCGCTCGAGCGCACCGGCGGTGTGCAGACCCAGGCGGCCGAGCTCCTGCGGATGTCGTTTCGCTCGTTCCGCTACTACGCGAAAAAATACGATCTCATCCCGCGCGAAGGGAAGCAGGAGGACGTCGTCGAGGTGGAGAATGAGAAATGAATTCCTGGCGGCCGCTGCGGCGCTGCTTCTTGCGTGCGGCGTGAACTCCCCCGCCCCCACCGCCCCAACCCGACCCTCCGCCCCCGCCGGCTCGCGCGTCGTGTTTCCGGACGGCTACTTCGTGCACGTCGAGGTCGCTTCCGACGACGCCACGCGGCAGCAGGGACTGATGTATCGCGACACGCTTTCTCTCGACCGCGGAATGCTGTTTTTCTTTCCGCAGAGCGGCAACTATCCGTTCTGGATGAAGAACACATTGATTCCGCTCGACATGATCTGGATCGATGACCAGAAAAAGATCGTGCATGTTGCGGCGAATGTGCCGCCCTGCAAGGCCGATCCTTGTCCGAGCGTTCCGCCCAATGCCGACGGTCGCTACGTGCTGGAGGTCGCGGCCGGCGTGGCCGCGCGTCACGGTTTGGCAAACGGCCAGACGCTGCGTTTCGAGGGTATGGATAATGTAGTGATCCGCTGAACTTTTCGACGGATCCGACACGTTCGCACGATCATGTTCCGAACCCGCGGCGAGAATCTTCGATCGATTTATATTTTCCTGTTCCTGAATATCGCGTTCTACCTGCTGCAGAATCAGGACCTCGAAAAATTCACGCGGATGTTCGCGTTCGATCGTCACGCCGTGGCATCCGGCGAAATCTGGCGGCTCTTCACGTACCAATTCGTGCAGGCGGGACACGTCGGATTGCTGCCGATACCGCCCGTCCTCACACTCTTTCTCAATCTGATTCTGCTGACGCTCATGGGGATGAACGTCGAAGAAGAGTGGGGCACGTTTCACTTCATCAACTTCTATCTGATCTCGACGCTGGCGACGGCGGCCGTGGCGGCTTTCACGAACACGCCGCTTCTCGGCTCGTACTTCATCAACTTCACGCTGCTATTCGTCTACGCCGCGATGAATCGCGAGCAGCGGCTTTATCTGTCGATGCTGATTCCGATCCGCGTCACGATTCTGGCGTGGCTGGCTTTGGCGGCGCTGGTGGCCGGTGTGTTGTTCGGCAGCCGCGCCAATCTGGCGGCGCTCATCGGCGGTATTGCCGGCTTCGCCTATTACCTGCTGCATCGCGTTGAGGTCGTGACAGTAGCGCCGCCCGGCTACGAACCGACGCCCGAGGAGCAGAAGGGTGTGAGCACGGCGACGCGGAATCTGGCACGCGTGACCGCGGTCAAGAAAGCGCTGGCGGCCGGAGCGGAGGCCGACATCGACCGGCTGATCGGGTTTGCCGAACGCGACATCGTTCGCGGCGTGAACATCTGTCCGCCGGTCGACTACAAACCGGAGCACTCGGATCGCTACTGCGTCCGCTGTGAAGGATTTGCGGAATGCACCGCGCGGCATATGCGATTGAACCGGCCGAAAAGAGCGGAGGCGGATCCGAGAGCGGAGCCGGTGATGGAGACGTAGAGAGAAAAAGAATTGGGAATTGGGAATTTGGAATTTGGAATTGAGAAAATTTTATGAATTCCCAATTCCCAATTCCAAATTCCAAATTCGGGTCTCATTCCTTCGGCGCTCCCCCACCCCCACCCCCACCCGACCCTCCGCCCCCTCCGCGTCGCCTCCTGCGCGATCGCCGGCGCCCCTTTGGCCGATCGCCGTCGGGCGGCGGCTGGGGGTTGGGCGTGGGGCGGGAG
>JALYZI010000283.1 GCA_030948915.1 Acidobacteriota bacterium | reverse complement strand
GTCCTGAGTCCTGAGTGGGGCGGGTGTGACTCAGGACTCAGGACTCAGGACTCAGGACTTCTTCATAACGCTATCCAAAATCATGAGGAAGGCTTCCTGCTGTTTGGGATCGGTCTTATTGATGACGGCGATCGTCTCCCCGATTTTGAACCGCTGGTGCAGCTCCTCGGCCGAATGCGACGAGGTGACCACGATGCGGCGCGCCGGGACGCCTTTCGCCCGCGCGTAATCGACGAATTTCTTGCCATCCATCCCGGGCATCTCCAGGTCGACGATCAGCAGATCGATCGCGGCGTCGATCTTCGGCAGAGCATCGTAGGGATGGCTGTAGGTTTCGACGCCGATCTCACTTCCGTACCGCTCGGTCATGAAGGTCGACCACAGATCGCCGTACGCGGAGGAGTCATCGACGATCACCACGCGTTTCATTTTTTCCGTTTGCGCGGCTTGCCGGCCGGGAGCGGCGCCGGCGCCCGCAGATCGTACTGCAGGCTGCCGCCGACGATCGTTGCCACGACGCGCCCCTGCAAAGCCTCTCCGATGAATGGCGAGTTCGAGGCCTTCGAAAAAAATGTGTTCGTCACCTGAAATCGTGAGTCGAGATCGAGGAGCGTGATGTCGGCAGGCGAGCCGGCTCGCAGCGTGCCACCCGGAAGATTGAAGATGCGTGCCGGCGAGCAGGACATCAGATCGATCAGCCGCGGGAGATCGATGACTTTGCGCCGCACGAGCCGATCGTAGCAAATCGAAAATGCCGTTTCGAGACCGATGACGCCGAAGGGCGCGAGATCGAACTCCACGTTCTTCTCGTCGAAGTGATGCGGCGCGTGGTCGGTCGCGATGGCGTCGATCGTGCCGTCTGCGATCGCCTCGATGACCGCCTTGCGATGCTCTTCCGAACGCAGCGGCGGATTCATTTTCAGGTTCGTCGAAAACGACTGCGTGGCGTCGTCACCGAGGGCGACGTGATGCGGCGTGACTTCGCAAGTCACGTGAACGCCTGATTTCCGCGCGGCGCGAACAGCTTCCACGGCGCCGGCGGTCGAGAGATGCGCGATGTGCAGATGGGCGCGCGTCAGGCGCGCGAGGATCACATCGCGCGCGACCATGGTCTCCTCCGAGGCCGCCGGAATTCCGGTCATGCCGAGGAGTGTGGAGCTGAAGCCTTCGTGCATGACGCCGCCGTCGGAGAGATTCGGATCCTCTTCATGCGCGATGATCGGCATTTGCAGCATCGCGCCGTACTCCAGCGCGCGCCGCATCAGCTGCGCATTCGCGACCGGCTTCCCGTCATCGCTGACCGCGACGCATCCGGCCGCGCGGAGATCGGCGAGCTCGGCGAGCTCCTCGCCCCGCAGACCCTTGCTGACCGCGCCGATCGGATACACGCGGCACGCTCCGTTGCGCGCTGACTCCGCGATGATCATCTCAGTCACCGCGCGCTCGTCGTTGGGCGGATGTGTGTTTGCCATCGCGCAAACGGCGCTGTACCCACCCGCCACCGCCGCCCGCGTACCGCTGGCGATCGTCTCTTTATGCTCCTGACCAGGCTCGCGCAGATGCGTGTGCAAGTCGATGAAGCCGGGAACGACCACCAGGCCGGCGGCGTCGATTGTCATGCCGCTCGTGCGCAGCCTTTTGCCAACTTCCGCGATCAGCCCGTCGGTGATCAAGAGATCCATTTTCGCGTCGATGCGCTGCGATGGGTCGATGATGCGGCCGTTTTGAATGAGCAGGTTCATGAAAAATCGAATTTGGAATTTGGAATTTGGAATGAAGAATTAAGAACGAATCGCAGCGAGTCGCATTCTTCATTCTTAACTCCAAATTCCAAATTCCAAATTCGATTTTCTCTCATTCGGCGTGCGCCCCACCTAACAAATACAAAACAGCCATGCGAACGGCCACCCCATTGGTCACCTGATCCAAGATCACCGACCACGGCCCATCCGCCACATCCGACGCGATCTCGACCCCGCGGTTCATCGGGCCGGGATGCATGACGATCACGCCTTCCTTCGCGCGGCGGAGTCGCTGCGGCGTCAGTCCGAACGTGTTGTAGTACTCGCGCAGCGACGGAAAACTCAGCTTGCCCTGACGCTCGAGCTGAATGCGCAGCATCATGATCACGTCGGCGCCGTCGATCGCCGCATCGAGCGAGTGGACGACGCGCACCCCGAGCTTGTCGATCTCCGCCGGAATCAGCGTCGGCGGACCGGCGACAGTCACATTGGCCTTCATCTTCCTGAGGAGATGAATGTTCGATCGCACTACACGCGAGTGCGCGATGTCGCCGATGATCGACACGTTGACGCCGTGCAGACGGCCGAGGCGCTCGCGGATCGTGAAGGCGTCGAGGAGCGCCTGGGTGGGATGCTCGTGCGAACCATCGCCGGCGTTGATGATCGACGCCGGCAGCCGGTCGGCGAGCATCTTCGGCGCGCCGGGATACTTGTGGCGGATGACGATCATGTCGGGCGCCATCGCCATCAGGTTTTCGGCGGTATCGATCAGCGTCTCGCCTTTTTCGACCGACGATCCCGACGCCGAAAAATTGAGCGTGTCGGCCGAGAGTCGCTTCTCCGCGATTTCGAACGATACGCGCGTGCGCGTCGACGCTTCCATGAACAGATTGATGACGAGCTGGCCGCGCAGCGCGGGCACTTTCTTGACCGGCCGCTCGCTGACTTCCTTGAAACCTTCGGCGGTGTCGAGGATCAGCGTGATCTCGTCAGGAGAAAGTTGTTCGATGCCGAGGAGGTCTTTGGATTTCAGTGAGGAAGTCTGTGTGCGCATCGCAGTGGCCGGTCGCCGGTAGCCGGGTGCCGATGTGCGGGCAACCGGCCACCGGTCACCGGCCGCTATTTCTCCATGATCAGCACTTCGTCTTCACCATCCAGTTCGGCCATGCGCACTTTGATCACCTCATCGGCGTCGGTGGGAACGGTTTTCCCGATCACGTCGGCGTGAATCGGAAGCTCACGGTGACCGCGGTCGATCAGCACCGCCAGCATCACGGCGCGCGGACGTCCGAAATCGATCAGCGCGTCGAGAGCGGCGCGAACGGTGCGGCCGGTGTAGAGCACATCGTCCACCAGCACCACGATTTTGTCGTCGATCGGCTCGGGAAGCTTCGTCGGCTTGACGACCGGCTGCGGCGCGATGGTGGTCAAATCATCGCGATAGAGCGTGATGTCGAGGATTCCGAACGGGACTTCTTCTTTCTCCATCTCGCCGATTTCTTTTGCGATCCGCTCACCGATCGGAACCCCTCGGCTGCGAATCCCGACGATCAGGAGATCCTTGATCCCGCGATTTTTTTCGACAATTTCGATGGCCATTCGACGGATTGCGCGATTCATCCGCGCGCCATCGAGGAGCCGCTTCTTGACGTTCATGCAGTTTGAAGAAATCGCTCCGGCCAGAGCGGCGCGAGAGGATACCACCGATCGCTTCTGCAAACATCCGGACTTCCACCCCAAATATGCGGTAATGCCATAAAAATGACGCGGAAGTCCTTGGCCCGATGTGATTTACGGGCTTGACAGGCCCCCCTCCTGCCCTACAATACCCCCCTACAACGGCCCAATTGCAGGTTCCAGAAAGGTTGAGGTGGGAGAAGGATGGACAAGCGTTATTCAACGATCATTTTTGTCCCGCATGCCCGGGCCAAATTTCGGAAGTTGAAGGTCTCACACCGCCTGTTCTTCTCGCTGATCTCGATCGTCACGTCGTCCCTCTGCCTGTCGACCTTCTTCTCGATCCAATACTTCACATCGCTGTCGCAGACGCATGAGCTGTCTAAGCTGCGCCGCGAGAATCGCGAACTGCAATCGGCTAACGAGCAGTTCAGCAAGTCCGTCGAGTCGCTGCGGACGCAGCTCCATACCGTCGAGGACCGCACGCGAAAATTGGCGATCATCGCCGGAATCAGCACGCTCGATGAGACGAGTCAGGGCGGCGTCGGTGGTCTCCGTCCGGCCGACCTCGGCGAAAACCCGTATCGCGACGATCTCGACAAGATGTCGTTCCGATCGCACCGCATCGAGAAGGACCTCTCGGCGCTGGAGCAGAAATTCGTAGCGCAGTCGCTGCTGCTGTCCTCGACACCTTCGATCGCTCCGGTCCATGGAATCCTCACCGACGGCTTCGGCGGGCGGCAGGATCCGTTCACCGGCGAGCCCGGAACCCACAACGCGGTCGACATCTCATCCGCCATCGGCCAGGCAGTGCGCGCGCCGGCTGACGGAATCGTCGTGAAGTCGGAGTGGGCGAACGGTTACGGCAACGTCGTATACATCTCGCACGGTTACGGTTACTCGACGCGTTACGGCCACCTGTCCAACTTTGCCGTGCATCCCGGCGATCGCGTAAAACGCGGCGATGTCATCGGCTACGTCGGCTCGACCGGCCGCTCCACCGGCCCGCACCTGCACTACGAAGTGCGGCTCAACAACGCGCCGGTCAATCCGCTCGAGTACATCCTCAACGCGTTCTAAACCGGATTCAACGGACAACGCGCCGACGCGGTCCGACATCCGCCCGCGCGACATGGCCAGCCACGACTGTCACCAGCGGTCCAAGAAAAATCTCCGATCCCGCTTCGAACTTGATCAGATATTGGCCCGGCTCGAGGTCGACCGCTCCGAAGAACCCGTCGCCGTCTGACATCGTCGTGCGGGTTCGCTGCGTCACGGTGTTCTGGATTGTGACTGTCGCGGAGTCGATCGCGGTGCCATCCTGACGGCGCGCGAATCCCATGAGATGCCCGGCGGCCGGCGTTGCTTTCCACGACAGCGTGGGAACGGAGGCCGGCTCGGCAAAGAGCGGCGGCAGTTCCGCGGGTTGATACAGCGTCGTGCCATCGACCGACTTCCCGGTCGTGAGCGCCGATGCGAATTCCGCGAAGCTTCGCTGTGGTGTGCTCTGTACCGCAGTGTTGGATGTCGCCATCGAGTAGAACGTAACGCCAGCGAGCCCGGGGAGACTGCGGCGGGTCTGGCGAAGCGTTCCTTCGATCGCATTGACGAAGCCCCCGATGCCGATCACGCCGGCGCGGTTGTACTGATGTGCCTTCAGCCATTCGGTCCACTGATCGAACTGGATGGCGGTTGTCGCGTTGTGCTCCGCCTTATAGACCATCGGGATCGCCAGATCGAGAATGCCTTCCTCCGTCCACGCCCGCCAATCCTGATAGACGCGCCAGTACGCCTCCGCTGAATTCCACGAAGCCTCGGTCGTTGGACCTCCACCGAATGCGATGAGCGCCGCGGAGATCTTCAACTGCGGTTTGATGGAGATCGCATTCAGATAGACGCGACGAACAAAGTTTGTGACCTGATCGCGACGCCACTGCGACCACCGCGAATCGTTCGCGGCCGGCGCAGTCGATCCAGACGCAATTCCGTATCGCCGCTGAAACCGCTCCACGCTGATCGGGTTGTAGCCGATGCTGGTTCCGGCCGACAGAGTCTGTCCCGGAACGCTGAGCTCCGGATAGCGGATGCGGTCGAGATGCAGGCCGTCGAGCGCGTAGTTGCGAACCAGCTCCAACAGGACGTTGAGCGTGTACGCGGCGGCGGCGGGATGTCCGAGGTCGATCCAGAAATCGTTGCCGAAACGGTGACCCTGAAAGCTGATCGCGCTCCCGTCGTCCGGCAACAGCGTGCGGGTCAGCCAGTTCTCAGGCCCGGGCACGACCGTCTTACTGATCGCGTCGTATCCGCCGTGCCGATTGAACACGTGATTCGGATTCGTTGGAGGGCCCAGCGTGGCAGCCGGCTCGAATGTCGGGTTCTTGTTCCAGATGGCGCCGACGATGACGAACGCGTGGACCTCGATGCCATCAGCGTGAGCGACCGCGATCAGATCGGCGAGCGGATCGAAGCCTGCCGCGATCGGCACGAAGTCAGGCGCCGGCTCGAGCGAATGCGCGTACCACGCGTCACCGCGCCTGCGGACCTGTACGAAGAGAGCGTTGGCCCTCGCGCTCCTGGCATTCGCCACGACTGCCACCACGTCGTCGTGATTGTTGAGCGCAGTGTTGAAGGTATCGACCCAGAAACCGCGATACTCGGCTGCGGCGGTGCCGCAGATGAAACATGCAATGACGCCGGCGATGAGTTGGCGCATCAGTTCCCTCACACTTTATCCTGAGCAAATCAACTTTTCGCGCCGAGTCCGGTATTGCCTGCTGATGGAGCGACCGCTCCGTACGTCCAGAAGGAGGACCTTTCATGAACCGCACATCCGGATCAGTCTTTCTTTCCCTGATGCTGCTCGCGCCGATGGCGAATGCGCGCCCGATCGATGACCTCACGGAACGGCAGCGCATCCTGAAGGCTCTCAAGGCCAACGCGATCCACACTCTCGATGTCCGCGCGCTCGACGCGTGTACGCCGAAGTCGCTGACGCCGCCCGCCACGATCAACGGCACGCTTTCCGCGCTCTCCTGCATCGACACCGTTCTCAATACCTACGAAGACATCTACAACCTCAACGGGATCGCCGGACAGACGGTGACGATCGATTTCTCGTCCACCGCGTTTGAGGTCTTCCTCTACATGGAAGGCATCGACGTCAACAACGTCTCATTTCTGCCTGGCACCAGCCGATCGACAATCACCTACACGTTCCCGCAGACGCGGGCCTACAAGTTGGAAGTCGAATCGTTCTACGGGCTCAACTCGAGTTCCCCCCACACCGGCGCGTACAGACTAGTCGTTACGACCGCCGGTGGCGGCAACCCGTCGGGGAGCTGCACGGCTAGCGCCACGACGATGTGCCTCAACAACGATCGCTTCGCCGTTTCCGCCACGTGGCGCGCCAATGACGGCAGCAGCGGAAATGGTCAGGCGGTGAGGCTCACGCCCGACACCGGCTACTTCACGTTCTTCAGCGCCAGCAACGTCGAAGCCGTCGTCAAAGTCCTCGGCGCCTGCGGTCTGAACTCGCGATACTGGGTCTTCGCGGGCGGACTCACGAACGTCAACGTCGTGCTCACGATCCGCGACACGCAGACCGGCACGACGAAGACCTACACGAACCCCGCGAACACTGCGTTTGCGCCGATCCAGGACACCAACGCATTCGCAACCTGTCCGTAAGGTTTTTCGGAGGACGGCCGGCTTCGGCCGTCCTCCGCTTTCACACCCGTTCTTCTTCGCCCTTCGGAAGGTCCCAGCGTTCGGTGATGCGCTCGTGCGTGAGCCAGCGCTCACAATCGAGCGCCGCCATGCATCCCGTGCCCGCCGCGGTCACCGCCTGCCGATAGATGTGATCGACGACGTCACCGCATGCGAAGACGCCCTGGATGTTCGTCACTGTCGAATTGCGATGCGGCAGCATGATGTAGCCGCGCTCGTCGAGCTCGAGCTGTCCGGCGTACGCCGCAGTATTCGGTATATGGCCGATCGCGACGAACAGTCCCTGCGCGTGCATCTCCGACAGCGATTTCGACTGGAGATTTCGGATCTTGAGCGAGGTGATGCCACCCTCTTTGGTGCCGATCACTTCTTCGACCATGGAATTGAAGACGAATTGGATCTTTGGATTTGCGACCGCGCGCTCCTGCATGATCTTCGACGCACGCAGTTCTTCGCGGCGATGCACGACCGTGACTTTGCTGGCGAATTTCGTGAGGAACGTCGCTTCCTCCATCGCGGAATCGCCGCCGCCCACGACCACGATTTCCTTCCCCTTGAAAAAGAATCCATCGCACGTCGCGCAATACGACACGCCGAAACCCTGCAGCGCTTTTTCGGAGGGAAGGCCGAGCTGCATCGCGGAAGCGCCGGCGGCGATGATCATCGCGTAGCACTCGTACTCGCGCTGATCCGTCGTGATGACGAACGGATGGGTTCTGAGATTGACCTTCTCGACCTGCTCCATGCGGAAGACGGCGCCGAAGCGCTCCGCCTGCTGCCGCATGAGATCCATCAGCTTGGGACCGAGGATGCCTTCGGGGAACCCGGGATAGTTTTCGACGTCGGTGGTGATCGTCAGCTGTCCGCCCGGTTGCAATCCTTCCAGGACGAGGGGAGCCAGATTCGCGCGGGAGAGATAGGTCGCAGCGGTACAGCCGGCGGGGCCGGAGCCGATGACGATGACTTTGTAGTCGGTGACCCGTTGCATTCGCGCGATTGTACGTGAGACTTCCGCGTCCTGCGTCCTGCGACTCAGGACGCTGGCGTCAGGACTGACAGCAACTCTTCTCCGATTAAGCGCTTCTGCCATTCCCGCATCGCGGGGACCTGCTGCAGATCGCGCGTCGTAGCGAGGGCCGTCAGCACGTGTCGGGGCGCGAGAATACCCGGATCGATCTTCAGTTCTTTCGCTTTCTTGTCGCGGATTGTTTTCAAACGGGACACGCTCGATTCGAGAGCTTTGTCGCGCAACCACGGCCGCCCTTCGGCTTTTTCCGGGAGTGACGCTTCCGGAAGAGCCATCGCTTCGCGCGCCCGGCGCAGGATCTCGCTGCCATAGCGTTTGCGCAGCGCCGGCGGAAGGGCTTTGATTTTCGCGAGATCCTCCTCGCTGACGACTTTCGCTTTCGCGACGTCGATGATCGCGTCGTTCCCGAAAATCTTGAAGGGTGGGCGGTCGGCGGCGCGCGCCATCCCGTCGCGCCACTCGTGCAGGGCCCTGGCAATCGCGAGTGAGCGGCGATCGAAGGCCGCGATGCCCTTCAGGCGGCGAAATCCCTCGCTTTCCTTTTCGGAGAAACGGATGCTTTCGAGTCTCGCGAATTCTTCCTGCGCCCACTCCAAGCGGCCGAGGGCAATCAGTTCTTCGCGGAGCTTGTCGGCGAGCGGAATCAGATGCCGCGTGTCGCTGGCGGCGTACTCCAGCATGACGCGCGGCAGCGGGCGAATTGCCCAATCGGCGCGTTGATGCGACTTGTCGACTGTCAATGCGAAATACCGTTCGAGAAGCGCTCCCAGGCCGAATGCCTCGTAGCCGAGGAGCTGCGAAGAGACCATCGTGTCGATGAGATTCGAAATCGTGAAGCCGAAATCACGATTGAGAATGCGCAGGTCGTAATCGGCGCCGTGCAGCACTTTCAGAATGCCGGGATTGGAAAGCATCGGACCCAGCGCAGACAGATCGATCTTTGCGAGCGGATCGATGATCAGGTCCTCGCCCGGAATTGAAATCTGGATCAGGCAAACCTTGTCGAAATACGAATGCAGCGAGTCGGCCTCGGTATCGATGGCAACCGTCTTCTGCGCGGCGACACGCGACATCGCGGCGTCGAACTCAGGCTGCTTGTCGATCCACATCATCGCACCAGCTCCCGCAGGCCGATGGCCACCAGCGTCTCGTTGTAACGCCCACGATCGAAATCGGGAGCTGACATGAGCTGGTGCGCGCCGGCAGCATCTTCGCCGAGCGTGAGCAGAAGCGCGAGATCCTCGCGGGCCGCGACGCGAAGCTCCTCTACGATTTGCACTCGCGTGATCATTTTCGCGTAGAGGGCGTTGCTCGCAACGAGGACGTGAATCCGGACGTCCGCGAAGTGCAGCGGGATGAGATCGAGCTCTTCACTCTGGTCGACCTCATCGCGATCGACGACGAAGCCGCGATTCGACGCCATCATCGCGACCTGATTCTTCTGTTGCGGCTGCATCAGCGCCACCACGTCGATCGATCCGCCCTCGACCGCGCCTCCCAGCCAGGCTGCACGCGCGACGCGTCCGACGAAAATCCAATCGATGCGAAGCCGGGACAGAAGATCGCTGACGGCTTCCATTGCGCGGGCATAGCGCGGATTGATGTCCATCAGAGAAACTCCAGAACGCGAGCGACGTGCTCCCACTCGGTCGCGCCATTTCCGATCGCAACTCGGATGCCGTACTTGTTTCTGAGTTTCGTGTGCGAGACGAATAGCCGTCCGGACGCGTTCATCCGCTCGAGCAGCTCGGCTGTGATCATCTCCGACGCGGCCTCATCGATTCCACTTCCCGAGCGAACGACTTTCCGAAACACGACGACGCTGAACGACTGCGGCGCGAGCAGCTCGACGTCGCTGCGCTTCGTCAGCTCGGACGCCAGCCGCTCCGCATAACGGACGTGGTCGCGGATGACCGAGCGAATGCGGTCGGTGCCGTAGTGCTCCATCACCATCCATAACTTCAACGCGCGGAAACGCCGGCCGAGCTGGATGCCGTAATCCATGTAATTCACTTCTGCGGAGTCGGTCGTCTTCAGATATTCAGGAACCAGCGAGAACGTTTGGCGCAGCATGTCGGGCTTGCGCGTGTACAGGACGCTGCAATCAATCGGCGTGAAGAACCATTTGTGCGGATTGACCACGATCGAGTCGGCGGACTGTATCCCTTTCCAAAGCCAGCGCAACGAAGGCTCGACGGTCGCCGAACCGGCGTAAGCGGCATCGACGTGAAGCCACATCTTTTCGCGCTTCGCGATGTCGGCAATTTGCGGAAGTGGATCGACCGACGCAGTCGAGGTCGTGCCGAGTGTGGCCGTGACGGCGCACGGCAGCGCGCCGGCAGCGCGATCGCGTTTGACGGCAGCATCGAGCGCGTCGGGGCGCATCCGAAATTTGTCGTCGCTTGCGATCTGCTCGACGCCGCTCGCTCCGAAACCGAGCGCCAGAGCGCCTTTCTCGATCGACGAATGTGCGTGCTCCGAGCAGTAGACCTTCAGCGGCGGCAGATCGCGTCCCGTCATTCCTTTTCCTCGAATGTCGAATCCGAGAGCCTCGCGCGCGGCAGCCAGCGCGAGAAAGGAATTGATCGAAGCGGTGTCGTTGATGATGCCGAACAGCCCGTCGGGCAGACCGAGCGACTTTCGAAGCCATTCGAGCGTGACCGTCTCGAGCTCCGTGTGCGCCGGCGATGTCTTCCACAGCATCCCGTTGAGATTGAGTGCTGCCATCAGCAGCTCAGCGAGAATGCCCGCTTGCGAGCCGGTGATCGAGAAGTACGCGAAGAACGCCGGATGATTCCAGTGCGTGATGCCGGGAACGATCTTCGATTCGAAGTCGGCGATCAGCGCGTCGTACGGCCGTCCTTCTGCGCTCGGAACCGCCGGAAATTTCGAAGCGACCTCGCCCGGCTTGACGTTGGAGAGCACCCGGTAGTTGTCGACGCCGTCGAGGTAATCGGCGATCCGATCGATCAGCTGATGGCCGGTTTCGCGAAATTCACGACTCGACGGGTCGAGCTTCGGCATGCGGCGAGTCTTTCATTGCCGCGACGTACTTCGCAAGGGCCAGGAAAACAACGTACGTAATCGGAATCGCGATCTGATCGGTGAGGCGCGGCCACGACGTCGCGACGTGCCATCGCGCGTCGTGAGGTGTTGCGAAGTACGAGGCGATGTAGAAGCCGAGCTGAGTGACCGTCGCAATGAGGACGAATGCCTCACGCCGCCGGGCAACCGACGGCGCAACGATCAGACCCAGGAGAACGCTGCCCCAGAACCAGGGCTCGTAGAGATGGGCGGCGAGGTAGAGCAGAATCTCGTGCGCAAAGTGCAATCGATAGAACACGCGATGCAACGCCGAGCCGCCTGCGATATCGGTCGGGAGGTAGTGCGTCGCCCTCAGAATCAACCACGGTGCAGCGATCACGATCGCTGGCCAGAGATGCAGGACGGCGCGGCGGCGCACGATCAGCAGCGCGATGGTGACCGAAACGACCAACGCCAGTCCTTCGTTTTTCGTGCTGGCCGCAAGGCCGAGAAGAATCGGACCGTGACGCCACGCCGCTGAATCATCGTTCTGCAGCCCGCGTCGGATGCAGAGCAATCCTGCGGCTCCAAACGCGATCAACGGCCCTTCGGCAAGACCGGGATACCGGCTGGCGGCGAGATCGGTGATGACCAGCGTCACGAGCGCCGCTGGGACGACCGAGGTTTCGTCCGAGGCCAGGCCGCGGATGATCAGCACGAGCGCCGCAGCCCATCCGACCGACAGGAGTCCGAGCCAGCGATCGCTCCATCCGTTGTTGAGAAGCGCGACGAAATCAAAGTTGAACGGAACGAGCAGCGGGTAGTCCGCATGCACAAACGTGTTCCACGGGCTCTCGAGAAAATGCCAGTCGATTCCGCCATGGCCGAGAAATACGCGGGCCTTGAGTCCCCAGATCGCCCAGAAATCCCATTCCCACAGCGGCGCCGCGGTTGCGAAGAAACCGAAGCCGATGATGGAGACCAGCGTCGGGATGTCGAGCCAGTGGAGTTTCGTTCGCCGTTGGCCGTTCGCCGTTCGCCGTGGCAATAACGCCAGGACAATCACGATTGCGAGAAGAGGCACGCTTACCGTGAACACGTTCCATCGGATGCGCAACAGCGTGAGCGCAAACATCACCGCGAACACGGCGCCGCTGCCGTAGAGATATGCGAGGCCGAGGAGCATCGGGCCGCGCAGCGAGCGATCGATCGCGAGCGCGATGCCGAGTCCCACGACAGTCATCGAGAGCATCGCGACGACGGTGGCCGTCATGTCAGCGCCTCAGCAGCGCCCCTCCCTCCCCCTCCCACACCACCTTCCCCATCCTCGGATGTACCGGCCGGCGCCACACCATCACGTACTGCGCAGCGTAGAAGTTTTCCATGTGCGAGTGATTGTCGGCATCGAGCAGCGGAAGAACGTCGCGGCCCGCAAGTAAGTAACTGGAGCGGTAGTAAGCGTACGAATAGCCGTCGTCCCACTTCATGGTCGGGATGATGACCGTGATCTTGTCGCCGTCCTTAGTGCGCGCGCGAACTTCCTGCAGAAAGCGCGGGAATCGCAGCCAGTCGCCGGGCATCTGCGTTTCGGGCCAGCGATAAAGGATCACGCTCAGGATGCGGTGATTGACGAACGGCATCTGCAGCAGCTGCGGCTCGATGCGAAGAGCGACGATCGCGAGAAGGGCGAGTAACGCCAGGATGCGGCGGCGCAAGCTCCGACCAGTTTAACGGCTAACGGCTAACGGCGAACGGACAACGGCGAACGGCTACGACGCCCCGCGGCCGAGGAGCACTGCCGGAATGGTGCGGAGAAGAATCTTGAAATCGAGCGATGGCGACCACTCGTCGATGTACTGCAGATCCATCTTCATCCAACGATCGAAATCGATGTTGTTCCGGCCGTTCACCTGCCAGAGACACGTCAGGCCGGGCTTCATCGACAGACGCCGCCGCTGCCAGCGGTGATACGAACGCACTTCTTCAGGAATCGGTGGGCGCGGCCCGACCAGGCTCATGTCGCCCTTGAGCACGTTCCAGAGCTGCGGCAACTCGTCGAGCGAGAACCGTCGCAGGATTCTTCCGACCCACGTGACTCGCGGATCGGCTTTGACTTTGAACACCGGGCCGGTCATCTCGTTCAGATGACTCACCTCGCCGAGACGCTCGTGCGCGTCAGCGATCATCGTGCGGAATTTGTAGAGCGTGAACGTCCGGCCATTGAGTCCAATCCGCTGCTGCTTGAAGAGGACCGAACCGCGCGACGTGATCTTGATCGCGATCGCCGCCAGAACGATCACCGGCGCGGAGAGCGCCAGGATCATCAGCGAGATGCAGACGTCGAGCATTCGCTTTGCGGCCAGCTGCGTCTCGTTCGACGGCGTGGTCGTGAACGTCAGGAACGGAATGCCTTCCAGCTCCTCGACTTCGATGCGGGCAAGCCGGTTTTCGAAGAAATTCATCGCGACGCGCGCGCGGATGCCGAGCTCCTCGCACAGCAGGAAGATCTGCTTCATCTCATCGAGCTTCTTGCGCGTCACCGCGAACACGATCTCGTCGACGATCTCCGGAAACTCGCCATTCTCGAGCAGCGTGCGGATTTCCGGAACGGTTCCGTACACGCGAAATCGCGCCCAGCCGTTCGGCAGACGGTGGCCGTCGGAAACGAATCCAAGGATTTTGTAGCCCCAATATTTATGTTCTTCGACGACGCGCGCGACATCGATCGCGCGGCGTCCGGTTCCGACGATCAGCACCGTGCGATAGTTGAGTCCCTTCGCGCGGACGTAGCGCGCCATCACACGCAGCGCGATCTTCTCGAGCACGAGAAGCAGCGCCGACAGGACCGCGAACAGGATGAACCATGCGCGCGAGAGCTGACGGAGCGGCAGCAGGTACGCCAGCGTCGCGAGGAGGACGTTGCCGAAGGCCACGACGCGGAAAACCGTCAGCACTTCGCGTTGAAGCGTCAACGTGCGGTGGCTGTGATAGCTGTGATAGCTGAACAGCAGCACTGACCAGATGATCAGCACCACCGGATAGATCTTGAGGTACTCCTGGAGGGGGACGAGGCCGGTGGGAAAACGGCTCGGCACGAAGATCGGAAGCAGCAGGTCGCGAATGAAAAATGCGGCGAAGAAGGCTACCGAGGTCAGACCGAGGTCGACCAGGTAGACGACCCGCGCGATCATTCGCCACTTCTGCTTAAGCATCGATTCTTTCGAGTCGAATGTACTTCAAAACGCTGCCTTTCGATATACGCAGCCTGCTTGCTGAGCGTCTAACGGGAGAGCTCGGCAAAGAGGTCTTCGTACGATTTCGTGATGACGTCCCATCGATAGCGGATGCGCGCCCGATCCCTTGCGGCGCGCCGCAACTCCTCCAAATCAGCCGTACGGCCGAGGCATTCGCGCAGTGTGCCGGAAAGATTCTCGATGGGTTTGAGCTGGAAGTAACGCACGGCCTCACCCCCAACTTCCCGATTCTCAGCAGTATCGTGAGCAAGTACGGCACCCCCTGAAGCCATCGCCTCGATCATCGCCGGATGCGTCCCCCCCACCTCGGTCGCCTGGATGTAGACGAGCGCGTTGCGCTGCAGCGTCCGGTAATCGGCACCGTAAATCGCGCCCGGAAATCGGATGCGATCGCTCGCGTGCTCGTGCAATTCTGCGACGAGGTCCTTCGCATACAACCCCTCGCCGACCATCACCAGCGGCTGGATTGCATCAGTCTTTTCGTAGGCGTTGACGACCTCCAGCGGATTGTTCTCCGGCTCGAAGCGGCTGACATACAAAACGTAATTACGCGCCGTCAGCCCCAGTCGCTGAAGTACTTCGGTATTGCGCTCGTCGGGAAAATCGGAACCGTACGGGATCACGACGGTTTCCGCGCTGTAGTGACTGCGGTAGTAATCGGCGATGACTTCCGCATCGGCGATGATGCGGTTCGCGAAGATCACGGAAAACGATTCGCCCGCGTGGTAGAACATGCGCCCGAGCAGATTCCATTTGCGGCGGCGACGCTCGATGCCGTCGACATTGATGACCACCGGGATTCTGCGGGCGCGCAGCAGCGGCAGGACGAAAGCATTGGCGGCGTTGCAGACGAGGACGACATCGAACTGCCGGCGCAATGCATCGATGGCCGAAAACAGCGCGTGGCTGACAGTTTCGAAATACTTCTGTCGAATCGCCGGCAGCACGATGCGCTCGATGCCGTTCCAGCTTTTGTCGCGATTCGTCCGGCAATAGACCGACACCTGATGGCCGCGCGCGACGAGGCGTGTTCCCAGCTCGGCCACGAACGTCTCGAATCCTCCGTATCGCGGCGGCACGCCGCGAGTGCCGAGAATTCCGATTTTCACCGAAACCACTCCGCGAGCTGACGATCCGAAACGCGGCGCCGCTTCTGAATCTCACGGCGTTTCGCGAGAATTCGCCGGCGGTTGCGCCACAACCATCGCAGCGCAGGAAATGAGCTGCGCTCGATCGTCAGCGCCGCGCCGATGACAACCAGATCGCGCGCAAGCTCGAACGGCGCATTGCGTATCGCCAGATACGCACCTTCGTTTTTGAGGCGCAGCAGGAATCGGTTTTTCACCGAATGCATGTTGATCTCAGGCGAAAGCGAACGTCGACGCTCGGGCGTGACGCTGCGCACGTGATACGCGATCGCGTCGGGCACGACCATCGCCCGCCACCCGAAAAGCCGCCCGCGCCACGCGACGTCGGCATCCTCGCGATACGCGAAGAAGTCCTCATCGAAAAATTCATTATTAATAGTGCTATTAATGATAAACGATTTGCGGTAAACACCGGCGGCACCCGAGACGCCGAAAACTTCGTTGCCGGTGGCCGGTGGCCGGTGGCCGGTGATGTCGAAATGGCGGCCGCTGCGTGTCATCCGGATTCCCATCGAATCGATTTCTTCCGTCGGTTCGAGGTCGTAGCCTTTTGCGCGCATCAGTTTCCCTGTTGCCGCGCCGAAATTCTCGCCCGCGCGCTCGAAAGCATCAACGATGCGCGGGAGATACTCGGGCGTCAGGTACGCGTCCGGATTGCAAAGCGCGACGTAATCCCCGCTCGCGATTCGAATCGCCTGATTCGCGGCTGCGGCGAATCCGCGATTCTCCGGGTTCTTGATCTGCCTGGATCGCGGAAAAACTTCAACGACGCGCGCTACGGAGTCATCGACCGACGCGTTGTCGACGTGGATCAACTCGACGTCCGGAAGCGTCTGCTGCGCGATTCCCTCGAGGCAGCGTCGCAGATAAGGAGCGCTGTTCCAGGTGATCAGGACGACGGTGACGCGTCGTCCCATCGCTCGAACGCTCTCTTCAAGACTCCCATGTAGCCGGCAAACGCGCCAACACGCCCGACTTCGCGATGCGCGATGCCGAGGAGCGCGGCCGGCACGCGGAGGATCATGCCCAGCATGATGAACCACCGCAGCGCCTCGGCCTGCACCGGCGTGAACCACTTCTTCGCGTAGCGCCACATGTTGCGGTACCAGACATCGATGAATTGCGCGAACGGAACGTGCTCGAGACTCGCTCCGCCAAAATGCCGCGCCTGCGCCGGCGGCACGATCCAGATCTCTTTGCCAGCCTGCGAAATCCGCCGGCAGTAATCGACGTCCTCGAACCACGCCGGCGAAAACTGTTCGTCGAAGGGTCCGATGTCATCGAAGGTCTCCCGGCGGATCAGCAGCGCAGCACCGGCCGGCTGATCGACGCGCCGAGGCTGCGTGAGGTCGAGATCGCGGCAGCGATACGAGGCCGTCACCGGATTCGACGGCCACAGTTTGTCGATCGCCAGCACGTCGACAATGAACGTCACCAGCGTCGGAAACCGACGGATCTGAAATTCGCGCTGCGATTCGCCCCGCTCATCTTCGAGCAGCGGCGCTGCGGCTGAAACGTCAGGACGCCTGCGGAGAAAATCGACGAGCAGCGTGAGCGAGCGCGGACCCAGTTCGCAATCGGGATTCAAAAGAAGAACGAATGGTCCGCGTGCGGTGCCGAGCGCGCGATTGATCGCTCCGGCGAAACCGTCATTGTGCTGCGATGCGATCAGCCGCACGTCGCCGTCGAGGAGCTGGAGAGTGCGGTCGTGCGACGCGTTGTCGTAGACGACGACCTCGTACGCCAGCCCCGCGCATGCGGCGGGAATCGATCGCAGACATCGCTCGATCCAGCGCTGGCTGTTCCACGTGACGATGAGAATCGACAGCTCGGGTTCGGTAGCTGCGTACGTTGCGGCGCGCTCCGGACTGATCTCTACGATTGCCATCGACTCACAGCCTCGACCAGCGGCCGCGTGACCACCGGCCATGCAAACCGCGGACGGATGCGTTCGAGGTTTGATACGCAGGTCGCATGAAAAGCGTCGTCCTCGAGAAGCCTCCGGATCGCGGCCGCGACCGCCGCGACATCGCCGGGCGGCACGACCATGCCCAATCCCTCCTCCGCCACCAGCTCAGCCGCAAACCCTTCTTCCGTCGCGATGACCGGAACCGCTGCGCCGATGGCGTCGAACAGACGTGTCCTGATTGAATAACGCGCCTCTGCCGTCGAGCGGTGCAGCATCATAGCCACTTTGCTGCGACCCAGCCACGAGTATCGCTCGCGATACGGAACCCACTCCGCGTTGGCCGTGACGTACGGATGACCGGCGGCCATGAGCTCATCGAAACGGCTTTCCCGCCGGCGATCGGCGAGCGCGCGATTCGGCCGGGAGCGGCCGAGGAACAGGAGGCGGCAAGCGAGGCCTTCGCGGTTGACACGCACGACTGCATCAACCGCCGTGCGGGGATCGAGCCATTCCCAGGTCCCACCGCCCCAAAGAATCAAATTCTCGACTGGAGCATCTGCAATCCTGCCGGCGTCCGTTCCGAAAGGAACTTCGATCATCGGCTTACCGGCGTACAACTGGCGCTGATGCGGCGTCGCGACGATGAACAAATCTCCTTGTGACAAAGCGCTCTGGAGGCGCATCTGCTCCGCGACGAAATGCAGTCGCTGTCGCAAAGACGGGCGACGCCCATACATCTCGCGCAGCTCGAGAAGAATCGGATCGAAGAGGTCGTAGATGACGCGCTGCCCGCTTCGCACGCGATGAAATCCGCGCGCCGGCTGTCCGATCAATACCGTTGCTTCGCGCATCGCTCTGCGCGCGGCAAGCGATCCCCACTCTGCGCGGGAGATCAGCGTCGTCGAAAAATGTTTCCCGAGCTCCTCGGCGAAATGAAAGGCCCGAATTCCGGGGCCGGCCATCCGCTCGCCGACGACATCCGGTGTCGCGATTACAACCGAGAACACAACCCCTCGATGACGCCGCGCGGACTCGTCCGTCCCTTCAACATCAGCTTGAAATCTTCGGCCATCAACGCGGAAATGCGGCCGACACCCGAATGCATGCGTGCGACGAAGTATCGGTTACGCGTTCGCAATCTCCGGGCAGTTGTGCCGAGAAGCGCAGCGGACGCGGAACCGCGATGGGTCGCTCTGTCGATCGGAAGAACCGCGGTGCGCCAACCTGATGCATGCAGCCGCGCACACAATTCGACATCTTCGTAGTACGCAAAAAATCGCGGATCGAAAACGCGATCGCCGAGGGCGGAGCGGCGATAGAGCGCAGCGGTCGCGGAAACTCCCCACGCCGGCGGCAGAAAACTACCGATCGGCAGGCCGTGTCCGATCTGACGGAACGTCCCGTCGCTGATGTCGATGCCGGCGCCGTCGATTGTATTCGCGTCGCTGCGGATGACCGACTGCACCGCCGCCATCTTCGCATCGGAGTCGAGTGCGCGCGACGTCACGTCGATCCAATCGCGATCGAGGATGACATCGTTGTTGATGAGTGCAACATACGGCGCGCTCGTGTGTCGAAATGCCGCGTTCACGCCGGCGGCGAACCCGAGGTTCGTCTCGCTTCGAATCACACGCGCGCTTTCGATTCGAATCGGCGACCGCGATCCGTTGTCGAACACGACGATCTCGCGCGCGCCGGCGATCGACTGCAAGCACTGGCGGAGCATTTCGCCGCCGCCGGTTGCGTCGAGCACGATGACATCGATATCACTCATGATCCATGCGATCGAGGTTCACGCTTCCGGCGAGACAATGCAACTCGATCCGGCCACTGTGCGGCAGCGTCACTCGAACTTCGCCATAGCCGCGCGTGGCCGGAAGAACGTATGCGTCGCGTCCGATCTGGATCATGGAGTCTGTCGGAGCCGAATATTGCAGCTTCGATGGACCTGCGCGCGCGAGAAAACTGAGCGAATCGCCCGCCCTCACGACCCAGCCGCCCCGATACGCGAAGCGCTGCACTTGAAACTCGGGCGGATACAGCTCGCCTCCGCGATGGACCACATGCGCGTCTTCAAAATCGATCCGGCTTCCCGGCCGGCGGCCGGCAACGAATGCGATCGCGACCACCGCCGGAGCGATCCACATCCAGCGGATGCGCCACGGAATCGCGATCAGGATCACCGCGACGGCCGACGCGACAATCGCTGCGAAATTCAGCCGGATGAAGCTGGGAAACAGACGCGAGAAATCGCTGGACCAGATCACCGATAGCGTTTCGCCGAAGACGTTCTCTCCGTTCTGCATGTGAAAGAGCCGCCACGGAAGGGCCATGCCATGCGCGACGAGTGCGATCGTCCACGCCCCGGCGGCGACGATCGGGCCGGCCGCCACGCGTTGCCACAGCGACGCGGCGCCGAGCGCGAGAAAAGGCATGAGGAAAACGATGTAGCGGAGCGGCGGCGACCATCCGCCGTGCCATTCGGATCGTGGAACGAGATAGACGAGATAGAGCGTGCTGGAGGCCATACCGAGGCGGAACGCGGCGGGCATTGTTCGCCAGCGAGTAAGCGCGATCACGCCTAACACGTAAATCGGTGCCTGAAAAAGAATCCCGGCCGCGCCGTCGAGCAGCAGACCGAAAAGACCGCGGAGCATCGCGGCCGGTGATCCGGGAATCAGCTCGCTCCATCGATGAACGCTTCCCGTAAACGCGACGATCGCGATGGGGATCGCGACGATCGCCGCTGCAGCAGCGTGCCACTTCTTTCGAAACGCGCGCACCAGCAGGACGATCGCGACCAGCGCGAATCGCAACTTCAGCAGCACCAGGCCGAGCAGCGCCGGCATCCATCGCCAGGTTTTCCGTTGCCGCACGCCGCGAACCGCCTCGACGAAACAGAACGCGGCCGGCACTTCGGGCCAGATGCGCCCGGCATAGAAAACGATTGGCGGTCCGAACATGATGAACGGGAACATCGCGCGCGTGGTCGCGTCGTCGATTCCCTCGTCTTCGAACAGCCGCACCGTCGATCGCGCCAGCAACGCGCCGAAGATCGCGATCGTTGCGATCGCGCCGGCGAGTTTCCCGATCAGGTAACCGGGGACCATCAGCAGCGCGAGGAACGGCTCGTGCCGCGAAAACTGCTCTCCACGTTTTCCAACCGGATCGCCGAGCTGGGGGGCGAGATCCGTGCGGCCGGTGACCGAGTGGCGAAGATCGCGATATTGATTCGACAGATCGAGATCGCGATCGTGAACCAGTGATTCTGTTTCGAGCAGGTAGTACGGCTCGTCACCATCGATGGGCGTGCGCAGCATGAGCGGAATCACGACGGCGTAAAAAAGCGCCGCGACAATGGCGGCGCGATTCGCGCTCCAACGCACATCGATCGGATCGGTGAGCGCCACGAATGCGAAGAACGCGGCGGTCACGCACACTCCGAACGTGACGATCGCGAGGTACGGATCGACCTGAATCTGCAAGGGTCGAACGAAAAGCGCGAGCACGCCGAACAAAATCCATGCGCCGAAATAAACGGCGAACCAGCGCCGCAACGCGATGCCGCGAAGGAGAAGAAATGGCGATGCGATCGATGCGGCGGCGAAGAGCGCCAGCGTCATTCGAACTCGACCGCCTCGATCTGCAGCTTGGTGCCGGGCGGAAGATCGGCGGCTTTCACGATCAACGGCGAACGGCCGGCGGCCAACGGCACCCGAAGTCGCCCGGCGGTGTGCAGCCAGGCAGACGCGCCATACTCGTGGATGTCGGCCAGCGGCGTGCGCGGCGGACGATTGCGGGAAGCGAAGAAATGTTCGCGGCGCATGAAGCCGAAGTCGGCGGTGTCTCCGATTCGAATCGGCGTCCCGCCGACCCACCCGACCACCCGCCCGCCCGGCAACGCGGTCGCGTTCGAGGCGCTTGCGATGACCGTGACAGCGCGAGCGTCAGGCGGAACGTCGATCGATACCGATTGTCCGTGCGCCATCGCCATCCAGACCGGAACGGAATTCGTGGATGCCGGCTCCGCGAACAGAATCGCAGGAAACCCGCGCGAAACGATACCGCTCCACGGCCAAAGTGCAAAGAGCGCAATCGCAATCGCGTAGAGCAGACCGGGGCGCGAAATCAGCGCGATGATCACGACGACGCAGAGAACGGCGATCGAATACCGCGCAAAGTACGCGGCAATCGCGAAGACTCCGGCAGTCGCAATTCGCGGAACAGGAATCAGCCACAGAATCGCCACGAGAAACGGAAAGAGGATCATGCGCGCCGGAAAAATCGGCGTCACCAGCGCCACCGCCAGCGCGTGTGGCGCGGCCACTCTTGCCCGCGCGCTCAGCGTCACGGCAATCGCGCCAAGAAGAACGATCACTTCGCGCCAGATGATGACCTGCGAAAACGGGATCCATCGCAATAGCAGAACGCCGACCACCGTGAACGTCAGCGAGACCCGCAGCGTCCTGGGCGCGACCGCCACTGCAAAGGCGAACGTTCCCGCGACGATCACGCCGTACGCGATCAGCCGCGTATGTTCATGTACGAGAGAAATCGCGGGAACGAAAAGAAGAAGCACCGCGATCTGAAACACCGCCGGAAATTGCTCCGCGACGAAGCCGCATACGCAGATCAGAACGATGACGAAGGGAAGCGCGCGGTCGATCGGCGTGTCAAAGAGTGCGACGAAGTGTCCCGCGATCGCGGCGACGATCGCGAATGCGACCCACTCCGCGACCGCGCTACTGCGCAACCTCGCAACCGCCCGGATGCCGGGCCCAATCCGCGTCAAAGCCTTCGATCGTTTCCGGAGTCAATTGCGCGCTGTAGACGACGCGCGCGTCTCCGGTGAGTTGTACGTTGCGCAGCGCGTCGCCGTCGCGTGCAAACCTGACCTGCAGCGTGATGCCGCTGCGCGTGAGCACCGAGACGGGCGAGGCAACCCTGCCGAAGAGTGCCGCCGTCGCGACCGACGCGACGACTCCCGAACCGCACGAAAGCGTCTCGGCCTCGACGCCCCGCTCGTACGTGCGCACTTCGATCGCGTGCTCGCCGCGCACGACGACGAAGTTCACGTTCGCGCCGCCATCCGGTTTGAGCTCGGAGTGAAAACGAATCGCACGGCCGGCCGATACGATGTCCTTCGACCACAGATCGCCGTTCTCGAACACTACGTAATGCGGAACACCCATCACGATCGAGCTGCCGCGCACGACTTTGTCCTCGATGCGAAGGGGCCGCTCGGCGCGGAAACCGTGCGGCGACGGCAGCGACAGCGTCACTGACGTCGCCTCGCCGATCTCCGCTCCGACCAGGCCGGCATCGGTATCGATCGTCATGTTCTTCGGCGCAATTCCGTTCACCGATGCGTAACGCGCCGCGCACCTGGTGCCGTTGGCGCAAAACTCCCCGCCCGAACCATCGTTGTTGAAGTAGCGCATCCGGAAATCGGCGAGCGACGAAGTCTCGATCAGGATGAGCCCGTCTGCGCCGACCGAAAGATGCGCGGTGCAGATCTTCTTTGTGAGCTCGACCGCATCGGTAATCCGCCCGCTGCGGTTGTCGATGATGACGAAATCGTTGCCGCCGCCGGCCATTTTCGTGAACTCCAGCGGATCTTGTTTCGTCGCTTGCATTTGGCGTCCGGCAGCCACCCTGAAATTTTCGCCTCGGCGGGCGGCTTTGAACCGCCCGGTCCGTATTCTCGCACGCAACCCTCGTGCACACGTAACGAGGGCGCCTGCCGGGCCGTCAACAAATCGGAGGAAAGCCTTGAAGCTTGTCGCTCGCAGTGTCCTCGCCGTCGCTCTGTTCGCCGCTACGCTGGCAGCCCAGCAGCCCGCGCCCCAGCCGCAGCCGACCGAGATCCCCAAGCTGACCGAAACGATGGACATCCGCGTCGTCAACGTCGACGTCGTGGTCACCGACAAGAAAGGCAAACCGGTCACCGGCCTCACCAAAGACGACTTCCAGCTCTTCGAAAACGGAGTTCCCAAGAATGTCTCGAACTTCTACGAAGTCGAAGGGCCGAAGGCGCTCAACGTCGCGATCACACCTGTCCCGGGTGGGCCTCCGCCGGCGGTCACCCGCGAGGAAATCCCGGAGAACCTCCGGCGTCGCGTCATCTTCTACATCGATAACCTCTCGCTGATGCCGTTCAACCGGAACCGCGTGTTCAAAGAGATGAAGGAGTTCGCGAAGAACATCCTTCGCCCCGGCGACGAGGCGATGATCGCGACGTTCAATCGGAGCATGAAGATCCGCATGCCGTTCACGCGCGACCCGGGCGCCATTCAAACGACGCTCGACACGATCGCCGGCGAGTCGGCAATGGGTGTCTCGAACAAGAGCGAAGGCCGCGACGTGCAGAAGCGGATTCAGGATGCGCAAAGTTACGATGAGGCTGTCGCCACCGCGCGCTCGTACGCGGAATCGGTCAATCACGATCTGCGACAGAGCGTCGAATCGCTGAACGGTCTCATGACGACGCTGGCCGGCGTCGAGGGAAAGAAAATCCTGGTCCTCACGACGGAAGGATTTCAGATGCAGCCCGGCCGCGAGATGTTCTACCTGATCGATGAAGTCGGGCGCGAAAAAGGATGGCAGGCCGGGTCGACACTTCTCGAGGGAATGACCTTTGACGCCAGCTCGCAGATTCAGGACGTCGCCAGGACCGCCAATGCGAACGGCATCACCATGTACGCCATCCACGCCGGCGGCCTCGGCGCTGCGAATGAGGGCATGTTGGCGGAAATGGATCGTCCGACGCCCTACACCGTGACGCAGACGGCGATCAGCAATTCGACGGAGTCGTTGCAACTGATCGCAGAGATGACCGGCGGACTCGCGTCGATCAACACCAACAATTTCAGCCAGGCGTTCCGCAACATCCAACGCGATCTCGAGTCCTACTACTCGCTCGGCTATCGCGCGGGCACGGAACGCGTTGACCGACAGCGCAATCTCGAAGTGCACGTGAAGAACAGGAACTACGTCGTCCGCAATCGGCAGACGTTCGTGGAGAAGTCGACTTTCGCGGAGATGAATGACCGCGTCATCGCCAATCTGCTTTACAAGACCAAGGCGAACGACCTGCACATCCTCGTGAAGGTCGGCACGCCGGTACATGCGGAAGAGCTCTACAAAGTTCCGGTCGAGATTCAGATTCCGATGGAGAGCCTCACGCTGCTGCCGCAGGGCGAGAGCTACATGGGCGGCTTCTCGGTTTACGTCGCGGTGGCGAACAAAGAGGGCGACATGTCCGACGTTGCGCGCCAGACGCATCAGATCCGCGTTCCGGCTGCCGACTACACGAAGATCAGCGGCAAGCACTACACGTATTCGCTCGATCTGTTGATGGAGCCCGGCCCCAACAAGATTTCGGTCGGCGTGGTCGACGACGTGTCGAACAGCACGGGCTTCGATCGCGTGCCGGTGATCGCGGCGGACTTGAGATAGGGTTGCCGGTGGCCGGTTCCCGGTGGCCGTGACTTGCTGGTCGACAACCGGACACCGGCAACCGGCCACCAGAATGCGCCTCCTCTTCACACTCCAGTACCTCGGCACGCGCTACGCCGGCTGGCAGCGGCAGGCGAATGCGCTCGCGATCCAGCAGGTCGTCGAGGAAGCGCTCGGAAAAATGTTCAACGCCTCCATTCACGTCGAAGGTGCGGGACGCACAGATTCCGGCGTACACGCGCGAGCGCAACGCGCCCATGCCGACGTTCCCGTCGATATCGGCGATCGCGGATTGATGCTGGGCTTGAACGACCTGCTGCCGCACGACATCCGCGTCATCACGATCGAGAGAGTCGCCGACGATTTCCATTGCCGCTTCGCTGCGAAAACGAAGTCGTACGTCTATCAGATATGGAACGGTTCGGTCGCCGACGTCTTCGCGTACGAGACGCACGCTCACGTCGCGCAAAAACTCGATGAAACGGTCATGCGCGACGCCGCGCAATGTCTGATCGGCAAGCACGATTTTCGTGCCTTCACCGTCATCACGCCTGAGGTCTCATCCACCTGCCGGACGATCGAAGCGGTCGACGTGATCCGGGACGGGTCCGTCATTCGCATCAGCATCAGTGCGGACGGCTTCCTGCGCTACATGGTCCGCCGCATCGCGGGGTCGCTGATCGAGGTTGGACGTGGAAAATTGGAACCGCCGGCACTCGCGCGCGCGCTCGAACCGGCGTTCCACGAAGCGCGCTGGACTGCGCCGGCAAAAGGTTTGATGCTTTGGGACATTGCGTACTAACATCGGAGATTCGATGATCGATTTGACCAAGCTCGCGGAGCCGGGATCCATCGAAGAGACGCTCCTCGAGAAGATCGATTTCGGCCGGCTTCCCCGCCACGTCGCGGTGATCATGGACGGCAACGGCCGCTGGGCGCGCGCCCGGAACCTGCCGCGCGTCGAAGGACATCGTGCCGGAATCGCGTCGGTACGGGAGATCGTCGAAACCGGCGCCCGGCTCGAGCTTGGCGTCATGACGCTCTACGCGTTCTCGGTCGAGAACTGGAAGCGTCCACGGTTCGAAGTCGCGACGCTGATGATGCTGCTCAAAGAGTATCTGCGAAAAGAGCTGCAGACGCTGCAGGACAACAACATCCGCTTCGTTCCCATCGGCCGCATCGAGGGGCTCGATCCATCTGTCCAACGCGAGCTGCGTTACGCCGAGACTGAGACCGCCAAGAACACCGGATTGCGATTTCAGATCGCACTCAACTACGGCGGGCGCGCGGAGATCGTGGACACCTGCAATCGCATCATGGCGCTGTTGCGTGAGCGCGAGATGAGCGATGCCGTCATCGACGAGCAATTCTTTGGCGATCATCTGTACACCGCCAACATCGACGATCCCGATCTGCTGATCCGCACCAGCGGCGAGCTGCGCGTATCGAATTTTCTGCTGTGGCAGATCGCCTACGCCGAGATCCACGTGAACAAAGTCCTGTGGCCGGACTTCCGCCGCCGCCACCTCTTCGAAGCGATCATCGATTTCCAGTCGCGCGAGCGCCGCTACGGCGGGGTCGACGAGTCGGACGCCGAGATGTTCATCGAAGCGGATCGTTCGTCCTAGAGGTGGCCGGTTGCCGGTTGCCGGTTCCCAGCATCACCCTTTCGG
>JALYZI010000241.1 GCA_030948915.1 Acidobacteriota bacterium | reverse complement strand
GTGCTGAGTGCTGAGAGGGCGAGGCTCAGCACTCAGCACTCAGCACTCAGCACTCAGCACTCAGCACTCAGCACTCAGATAAACTACAAGCTCGAATGCGCGACCACATCTTGTTCGCCATCAACGGCCGCGAGCATCGCATCGGCGGACGGGAAATCTACACGACGCTGGCGAACTGGCTGCGCTACGACGCGTGCGCGACCGGAACGAAAATCGTCTGCGAAGAAGGCGACTGCGGCGCGTGCACGGTGTTGATCCGCCGATCGAAGAGCGAAGAATTCGTCCCGGTCAACGCGTGCATTCTCTCGCTCTGCCAGCTCGACGGCGCGAGCATCGTCACGGTCGAAGGCATCCGCATGAACGCCGTGCAGCAGTCGATGATCGCGCATCACGGCGCGCAGTGCGGTTATTGCACGCCGGGATTCGTCGTCGCGATGTGCGGCATGTTCGAGACCTGCGATCGCGTCACCGAGAAACAGGTGCGCGACGGGCTGACCGGCAATCTGTGCCGCTGCACGGGCTACGAGCCGATTATCAAAGCGGCTCTGGCCGTCGACGGCAAAGCGATGCCGAAGATGCGCGAGGTTTATCCTGACGTTCCGGACGCGCGCGGCGCAGTGCGTATCGACAAATTCTTCGCGCCGACGACCATCGAAGATGCGGTCCGGTTCAAATCCGAGAATCCCGGCTGCACGATTCTGCAGGGCGGGACCGACGTTGGAGTCTGGATCAACAAGCGGCATTTCAAATCGCCTGCAATGTTGTTCCTCGGAAAGATAGCCGCGCTCAACGAGCTGACTGACAAAAAACAAATTACCGTGGGGGCGAACGTCAGCCTCGCCGCGTTCGAGGTTTTCATTCGGGATCGCATCCCGGAGCTCTACGGGATTCTCAACATTTTCGGCTCCCCGCAGATCAAAGGGGCCGGCACGCTGGCCGGCAACATCGCGAACGGATCTCCGATCGGCGACACGCTGCCATACCTTTTCGTCGCCGACGCGCAACTCGAACTGACCGGCACCGGCGGAACGCGCACGGTTCCGATCAACACTTTTTATCGCGGCTACAAGCAATTCGATCTGCGGCCGGACGAGATCATCACGCGCGTTTTCGTTCCGATCGTCGATGACACCGTCAAGCTGTACAAGGTCTCGCGGCGCAAAGACCTCGACATCTCCGCGTTCACGGCTGCGATCCGACTGCGGATGAACGGGCGCATCGAAGACGCGCGCATCGCATACGGCGGCGTCGCGCCGACTGTCATTCGCTTGCCGAAGACCGAATCATTCCTCAAAGGCAAATCGCCGTCGCTGGATGTCTTCGAGCGCGCCGGCGAGATCGCCCGCAGCGAGGTCAAGCCGATCTCCGACGTCCGTGGGTCGGCGGATTACCGCCTGCAGCTCGCGGAAAACATTCTCTGCAAGTTCTGGCATGAGGTCAGCGCGTGACCTCGGTCGGAAAAAACATTCCGCACGATTCGGCCGCCGGTCACGTCAGCGGCGAGTCGATTTACGTCGATGACGTCCCGTTCGCGAAGAACGAGCTGATCGTCGATCACTTCTGGTCGCCGGTCGCGCACGGGCGTATTCGATCGCTCGACACCACCGCCGCCTGCGCAGTGCCGGGGGTCGTGGCGCTCTTCACGTACCACGACCTCGCGCACAATCTGTTCGGCCCGATCATCAAAGACGAGATTCTCCTCGCAGAGGACACAGTCACGTTCATCGGACAGCCGATTGTCGTGATCGCGGCCGAGACTCGCGAAGCGATCCGGCTCGCGAAGGCCGCCATCAAGATCGACATCGAGAAACTCGAGCCGGTCTTCACGATCGACGAAGCCAGGCGCAAGAAGCAGTTCATCGGGCCGACGCGACACATCGCTCGCGGCGATTGCAAGACCGCATTCGCGAACGCGGAACACATCCTCGAAGGGACATGGATCAACGGCGGGCAGGATCAGTTTTATCTCGAGTCGCAGGCGGCGATCGTCTATCCCGGCGAATTCGATCAGCTCAGCGTCCTGTCATCGACGCAGAATCCATCCGAGGTTCAGGAAGTGATCGCGCACCTCCTCGCACTGCCGATCAACAAGGTCGTCGTCACGACCAAGCGCATGGGCGGGGCGTTCGGAGGCAAGGAATGTCAGGCGACGCATCCCGCGGTGATGGCGGCGCTGGTCGCGCACAAGATGAAGCGGCCGGCGCGCATCGCGTACGGCAAAGATGACGACATGTGCGTCACCGGCGGACGCCATCCGTTCCAGAACGATTACAAGGTCGCGTTCACAGGCGAGGGCGTGATCACGGCGATGCACGTCGATCTGTTTTCGGACGGCGGCGCGTACGCCGATCTTTCGACGGCCGTCATGGGCCGCGCGATGACGCATGTCGACAACGCCTACTACATTCCGAACGCACAGATTAATGGCACTATTTGTCGTACGAATTATCCGCCGAACACGGCATTTCGCGGATTCGGAGGGCCGCAGGGCGTCGCGACGATCGAGAACATCCTGGAGGAGATCGCGCACTACCTGAAACGCGATCCGCTCGAGATCCGCATGAAGAACTGCTACGGCGTCGACGATCGCAACGTCACGCCGTACAACCAGGTCGTCAAGAACAACATGCTGCCGCGGCTCTTCGAGGAAATCTCACGCCGCGGAAATTACGCGCAGCGCAAGAAAGCGGTTGCCGATTTCAACGCGCGATCGAAGACGCATCTTCGCGGACTCGCCTGCACTGCTGTGAAATTCGGCATCTCCTTCAATACGAAGTTTCTCAATCAGGCCAACGCGCTGGTCAATATCTACCTCGACGGCTCCGTGCAGGTCTCGACCGGCGCGACCGAGATGGGACAGGGCGTCAACACGAAGATACGGCAGCTCGTGGCGGACGAATTCGGCATCGACGTCGAGCACGTCATCGTGATGGCAACTTCGACCGAGAAAAACAACAACACTTCGGCGACTGCCGCCTCGAGCGGAGCGGATCTCAACGGCAGCGCGGCGGTCGATGCCTGCCGCAAGATCAAGGCACGGCTGATGGAAGTCGACGCCGGACGGAAACTGCCGTGGCGCGAGCTCGTCAAGGCAGCCTACAAAGAGCGCGTCAGTCTCGGCGAAAAAGGTTTCTATTCCACGCAGGGAATCGACTGGGACATCGACAAAGGATGCGGCACGCCGTTCCTCTATTTCACGCAGGGCACCGCGATCTCGGAAGTGGAGATCGATCGCTTCACCGGCATGATGCGCATCGTCCGCAGCGACCTGCTCATGGACATCGGGAAGTCGATCAACCCGGGCATCGATCGCGGGCAGATCACCGGCGCGTTCATCCAGGGCGTCGGCTGGCTGACCAACGAGGAAAAACGGTGGTCGAAAGATGGCGATGTCCTGACGCATTCGCCGACCACGTACAAGATTCCGAACATTCACGACGTTCCGGAAATCTTCAACGTCGATACCATCGACAACAACGCCAACGTGGTGAACGTGGCATCGAGCAAAGCGGTCGGCGAGCCTCCCCTGCTTCTCGGGATTTCGGTTTTCATGGCGGTGAAGAACGCGCTTTCGTTCGTGTCGAACGGCGTGATTCCGAAGATCGATGCCCCCGCGACGGGTGAAGAGATTCTGAAGAGACTGACCGAGTACCGCCGCGCCGAGCGCGCCAATCACAGGGCGGCAGCAGTCGTATAGTTACGACATTGCACATCACATCCGGTACTCGCATCGGCTCCTACGAAGTCGTTGATTCGCTGGGAGCGGGAGGAATGGGGAACGTCTACCGCGCGACCGACCCGCGGCTTGGCCGGGAGATCGCGATCAAGACTCTTCCTCCCGATCTGGCGCACGACCCGGCGGCGCTCGCGCGGTTCGAGCGCGAGGCGCGTTTTCTTGCCGCGCTGAACCATCCCAACATCGCTTCGATCTACGGGATCGAGGAGCACAGCGGCGAACGATTCCTGATCCTGGAATTCGTGAAGGGCGAGACGCTCGATACGCTTCTCGCGCGCGGTGCGTTGTCGCTCGAGCAGACGTTCCGCATCGCGCTGGATGTCGCCAGGGCGCTCGAAGCCGCGCATGAATCGGGAATCATTCACCGCGATCTCAAGCCGTCGAATGTCAAGATCGCGCCCGACGGCCGCGTGAAGCTTCTCGATTTCGGGATCGCGAAGAATCTCATTCCGCCCGCCAGCGATCTTTCACGCGCCTCTACGCTCGCAAACGATCTGACGCGCGGCGGAACAGTCATCGGGACGCCGGCCTACATGAGTCCCGAGCAGATCCGCGGCGGCGAAGTGGATCGCCGCGCCGACATCTGGGCGTACGGCTGCCTGCTCTACGAGATGCTTACGGGCAAGCGAGCGTTCAACGGCACGACTTACATCGAACTTGCGGATGCGATCCGCAACACAGATCCCGACTGGACGGCACTGCCGAAAAACACTCCCGAGCGGTTACGCCGACTGGTGATGCACTGCCTGAAAAAGGATCCGCGCGAACGCACGCACGACATCGCCGACGCGCGCGTCGAGTTGCAGGAGATCGCCGGCGAACGCAGCGGGGTCCGAGCGAAAAGGCCGGTGTGGATCGCGTTTGTTGCAGCTGCCGTGGCGATCGGCGTCGCTCTATTCACGACACTTTGGCGGCGTCCGGTTTCTTCACGTCCATCGATTGCGACGCCGAAACTCACGCAGTTGACGTTCACCGAGGGCGTCGAGGAGTTCCCGGCGTGGTCGCCGGATGGAAACTCGATCGTGTTCGCCGGCCACGTGGCCGGCATCCGGAAGTTGTTCATCAAGCGCGTCGATTCCAACGAGACGCAGCAGTTGACGAAGGGCGATTACGACGATCTCCAGCCGTCGTGGTCTCCGGATGGAAAACGCATCGTGTTTGTGCGTGGGCGCGAAGCGCGACGGCACATTGAAGTCGGCGATCCATTCGGATTCTATGAAGCGAGCGCGGCGGATCTATGGTCCATCGATCTGCAGTCCCGCCGCGAAGAGCGCGTGGCAGAGGGGGCGTACGATCCATCGTTTTCGCCCGATGGAAAGCAAATTGCGGTCGATGCCTCGTGGGCCGGCCCCCGTCGCATCTGGATCATCGGTGGTCGGGGTGAGAATCCCCAGCAACTGACGAACGACTCATCGGATGCCGTTGCCCACCTTCTGCCGCACTGGTCGCCCGACGGAAAGAAAATCGTCTATCAGCGCCTCGAGCGAACGAAGTACGACATCGCCCTCGTCGACGCCGGCACCCGTCAGAGCGTCGCTGTGACGAACGACTTTTATCGCAAGGTCAATCCCGTCTGGGGCGGCGACGGCAAATCGATCTACTTCTCCTCCGATCGCGGCGGCGGCATGAACCTATGGCGCGTTTCCGTCGGGAGCGATGGCAAGCCGAACGCCACGCCGCAACAGCTCACCAACGGCGCGGGACAGGACGTTCAGATCGCGATCTCGCGCGACGGCAAGCGTCTGGTTTTCGCAACGCTTCGGCAAAACGCCGACATCTGGCGCCTGCCGATCACGCCCGACGGCGCGGTTGCCGGCGCGCCGCAGCCGGTGCTGGCGACAACCCGCGAAGACAGTCGCGGTGCCTGGTCACCCGACGGTCAAAGCATCGCGTTCAACTCCGATCGCGCCGGCGACGAGAACATCTGGACCTACTCTTTTCGCGATGGAAGTACACGGCAGATCACGAAAGGCCCGGGCGGCGACTTTCAGCCGAACTGGTCGCCCGACATGCGCGAGATCGTTTTCTTTTCTTCGCGATCGGGCAACGCGGACATCTGGAAAGCCGATGCTACTTCTGGAAATCTGAAGCAACTCACGCACGAGCCATCGCTCGAGATCAATCCGTTCTTTTCGCCCGACGGAAAAGAGATCGCGTATCAGTCGGACGTCTCGGGCCGGCTGGAATTGTGGGTCATGCACAGCGACGGATCTGCGAAACGGAAGCGCTCTGACGTCGGAGCTTCCGGCCACTTCATGCGATGGCTGCGCGATGGTTTCATCTACTTCCGCTCGCCCACCACTCGCCAGACGATGCGCGTCTCGCCGTCCGCCGGTGATCCACAGCCCGTTTCGGAAAACGGCGGCGCGCACATTTCGTTTTCGCCGGACGGAACAAAGATGATCGATGTCACGGGTCACAAGGTCCTCTGGCTCTACACGCTCGCCGACGGCGGAAAACAGCAGCTCTTCACATTCGACGATCCCGACGTGCGGATCGACTATCCCGTGTGGTCACCCGACGGACACTGGCTCCTCTTCGATCGCTTCAAGCCCGAGGGGGGCGACATCTGGATGGCCGAGG
Source organism: Acidobacteriota bacterium (assembly GCA_030948915.1). Classification (GTDB taxonomy): domain Bacteria; phylum Acidobacteriota; class Thermoanaerobaculia; order Gp7-AA8; family Gp7-AA8; genus Gp7-AA10. The sequence continues at coordinate 8,168 of JALYZI010000241.1, read as the reverse complement.
GCATCGAGTGATTCTGAAAAGCCGGCGGGTGGTGACGCCGGGGGGCGTTCACGCAGCTTCCATTCACATTCGGGGCGAAAAAATCGAACGCCTCGGCGGCTACGACGAAGAATCGGACATCGATTACCGCGACCTCGTGATCATGCCTGGCCTCGTCGACTCGCACGTGCACGTCAATGAGCCGGGGCGGACGGAGTGGGAGGGATTCGAGAGCGCGACGCGGGCGGCGGCGGCGGGCGGCGTGACGACCATCGTCGACATGCCGCTCAACAGCATTCCGCCGACGATCAGCGTCGAAGCGTTGATGACGAAAGCGGAAGCGATGAAGGGAAAGTGCTGGGTCGACGTGGGCCTGTGGGGCGGCGCCGTTCCGGGAAATGCTTCCGAATTGCGCGAGATGGTCCGCGAAGGAGCACTCGGATTCAAATGCTTTCTCGTCGATTCGGGCGTTCCTGAATTTCGGCATCTCGACGCGGATGGTCTCGCCGATGCACTCGATGCGCTGCGTGATACGAATGCTCCGCTCCTGGTTCACGCCGAGCTGCCGGAGTTCATCAGCGACGCGAACGGATCGTCCTATCGTGCCTATCTGCAATCGCGTCCGCGTGCGGCCGAGGATGCGGCGATCGATCTCGTGTTCGACAAGGCGAAACGCGGTGGGACGCGCGCGCACATCGTGCATCTCTCGTCGGCCGGAGGGCTCGATCGGCTGCGTCGCGCACGCGATGCCCGCGTTTCGTTGACTGCCGAGACGACGCCGCACTATCTCCACTTCGAATCAGAGAAGATCCCCGACGGCGCTCCGGAGTTCAAATGCGCACCGCCGATTCGCGAACATGCGAATCGCGAGGAGCTGTGGCGCGGAGTGAAGGAAGGCTTGCTGCCGGCGATCGTCAGCGATCACTCGCCGTGCACGCCGGAGCTGAAGCGGCTGCACGATGGCAATGTCGAACGCGCGTGGGGCGGCATCGCGTCGCTGCAGTTCGGATTGCCGATCATCTGGAGTGAACAGCGACTCGATCTCGAAACGATCGCGAACCTGATGTGCGCCGGCCCGGCGACGATCGCCGGCATTGAAGGTCGCAAGGGAAAAATCGCGGCCGGTTACGACGCCGATCTCGTCGTCTGGTCGCCCGAAGAGCGCTTTCGCATCACGCCGGAGATGATTCATCATCGGCACAAAGTGACGCCGTACGAGGGTGAGGAGTTGTCGGGCGTCGTGAAGTCGACGTATGTGCGCGGGCGAAAGGTGTGGGAGGATGGTCGCGCAATCGGCAAACCATCGGGACTATGGATTTCAAAGAACTAGTCGACCTGGCGGCCGAACGTCTCGGCGGGTCCGTCTTGTACGCGACCGATGATTTCTTCGCGCCGAAGGAAAATCTCCTCAAGGCCGGCAAGCCGGTGTGGCGAGAGCACGAATACACCGAGCGTGGCAAGTGGATGGACGGATGGGAGAGCCGCCGCAAACGCACCCCCGGTCACGACCACGCCATCATTCGCCTCGGCACCCCCGGCGTTCTACGGGGCGTAGTCGTCGATACGAGCTTTTTCCGCGGCAATTTTCCGTCGCACTGCTCGATCGAAGCCTGTTTCGCGGCACCCGACACTCCACCTGATGCGCTCACCGATTGGATCGAAGCGCTGCCGAAATCGGAATTGAAAGGCGACAGCGAGAACCCCTTCCCGATCGAGAATCCGCACGCATTCACACATCTCCGCCTTCACATTTATCCCGATGGCGGCGTCGCCCGACTTCGTGTTCACGGTGAAGTCATCCCGGAATGGCATCGCGAGGGCGGATTGCAGGAGGAGCTCGACCTCGCGGCGATCGAACATGGCGGACAGGTTCTCGCCTGCAGCGACATGTTCTTCGGACCGAAACACAATCTGATCATGCCCGGTCCGTCGCGCGGCATGAACGACGGATGGGAAACGCGGCGCCGTCGCGGTCCAGGCAACGACTGGGTGATCGTGCAGCTCGGCGCGGAGGCGATCGTCCGGCGCATCGAAGTCGACACCGCTTTCTTCAAAGGAAATTATCCCGACACGTGCTCGATCGAGGGCGATGAGAAAGAGATTCTTCCGCGAACGAAGCTGCTGCCCGATACGCGGCACATCTTCATCGAAGAACTGAGCGCCGTCGGTCCCGTGAGAGACATCCGGCTCAATGTCTATCCGGACGGCGGAGTCGCGCGTCTGCGCGTCTACGGAATCGCGACTGAGAACGCGCGATGGACGGAAGTCGCGCGACGGATCAACACCCGCGTCCGCGCGGTGGCCGAAGAGGAATTGCGCAGTTGCTGCGGATCGAGCGAATGGGTGCGCCAGATCATGGCATCGCGCCCGTTTGCCGGCGGCAGCGAATTGCTCGCGGCCGCGGAGAACATCTGGTCGGAGCTCGATCCACCCGACTGGCGGGAAGCGTTCGCAGCGCATCCTCGAATCGGCGAGAAACCCTCCTCAGCGTGGGCGCGCGAAGAGCAGGCCGGCGCGACGGCCGCCGCAGAAACGATGACCGCGCTCGCGCAGGTCAATAGCGACTACGAAAAACGATTCGGCCACATCTTCATCGTCTGCGCGACCGGGAAGGGCGCCGACGAGATGCTGGCCATCGCGCAGCGCCGGCTGCAGAACCCTCCCGACCAGGAATTGCGGATCGCAGCGGAGGAGCAGTTGAAGATTACGAAGTTACGATTGATGAAGTTGGTTTCGTGATGGGCATTACCACGCACGTTCTCGATGTCAGCCGCGGCAAACCCGCGCCGGGGGTCCTGGTCACCCTCGAGCGGCGCACCGGCGATGGCGGCTGGGTGCCGGTCGGCCACGGCGAGACCGACAATGATGGCAGACTGAAGACCCTCACGCCGGATGGCATCGAAAACGGCACGTATCGCATGACGTTCGACATTGCGACCTATTTTCGCGAGCGCCATGTCGAGACGTTCTATCCCGAAGCGATCATCGTTTTCACCGTCAATGATGCCGCGCAGAACTATCACGTGCCGCTGCTGCTGAGCGCGTGGGGGTATTCGACGTACCGAGGGTCGTAATCGCCGCGTCGCAAGCTCGCCGCCGCCTCCGTGAATTCGCCGATCCAGCGCGCGCGATCTTCGTATCAGGTTTCTTCAAGACCGGTCCCGGCCAGTACGGCGAAGGCGATCAGTTCCTCGGCCTCAACGTCCCGGATCTGCGGAAGATCGCCCGTGAATTTCGGTCGCTTCCGCTCGCCGATTTGCGCGAGCTGCTCCAGTCAAAATGGCATGAGGAGCGACTGCTCGCACTCGTGATCCTCGTCGATCAGTACGATCGCGGCGATGCAAAAGAACGCGAAGCGATCTACAAGCTGTATCTCGCGTCGACGTCCCGCATCAACAACTGGGACCTCGTCGATTGCTCCGCACCGCGGATCGTCGGCGGGCAACTCGAACAACGCAGCCGGAAACCTCTCTATCGCCTTGTGAAGTCGAAGAGCGTGTGGGAGCGCCGCATCGCACTCCTCGCGACATTGCATTTCATTCGAAAGGGCGAGTTCGACGACACCTTCGCGTTGACCGAATCGCTCCTCGGCGACAAACACGACCTCATTCACAAAGCGGCCGGATGGATGTTGCGCGAGATCGGAAAACGCAATCGCGCGGCGCTGGAGAATTTCCTGCGCAAACACGCTGCAAAGATGCCGCGCACGATGTTGCGCTATGCGATTGAGCGGTTTTCGCCGGCAGTGAGGCGCCGGTACCTCAAGCGTTGACCCGCCGACCCTGAAGAATCTTCACGAAACTCCGACTGCGCAATTCATCGATCGTCAGGCCCGTCGCCAGTGCCTCCTCTTCCGTGATCGCGCCGCAATTCAGTGCGCGCAGGAAGTAGTTGAGAAGGCCCTGACCGGTGGCGGCGTCGTCAAACACGTCGCCGACGAGAGTGGCCTGGCCGGCCTTCTGAATGAAATTGCGCAGGCGGTCGGTGGCGGCGCCGAGGCTTTCGAGGAAGAAGGAGTAGACGGCGGCGAAGCGCGTCGGAAGCTGGGCGGGATTCAAATCCCATCCCTGGTAGAAACCGTTGACCAGCGAATGGCGGATGTGATCGACATGCAGACGCCACGCGCGATGGACGGTCGCGCGATCTCCGATCGGCATCACGTTCGTCGCGCCGTCGGAGAGCCACAAGCCGGTGCCCGAATAGGCGACCTGCATGGAATGTCGAGCAAAGTCACAAGCCGGATGATCCATCCGCTGATGTGCCGCTGTGATGTTGCAGCTCGCGGTGTAGTCGTACGTTCCGAAGTGCGCGGCGACCACGCGGCCGCGCGCGGCGTCGAGCATCTCCGACAACATCGGGATCGACTGCGTCGTCTCGATCATGAACTCGAATTTCAAACTCCCGGGCGGCAATCGGAGTTTCTGCTCCATGCGGTCGAAAAGGCTCGCGAGTGCCGACACCTGCTCGACAACCTGGATCTTCGGAAGCGTGACGACGAACCACGGCGGCAACTTTCCAGCTTCTCCGACCAGCGTGCTCAGAAAAATATCGAGCGTCCGAACGGAGCGCCGCGTGAGCTCCTGCGAGAACGGCTTGATGCGGATTCCGATGAATGGTGACAACGTGCCTGCGCGCAGTCCGGCCGCAACTTCGCGCGCCGCCGATGCGGCGTGTCCATCCTCTTCATTATCGGGGCGATTGCCGTAGCCATCTTCGAAGTCGATGCGGAAGTCCTCGACCGGCTCGCGTTTCAACTTTTCCACGACGCGTGCATAGACAATTGCAGCCGCCGACGCCGACAGCCCGATCGCCTCGGCAAACGTATTCGCGTCCGGCGCATGATCGTGCAGCGCGCGTTGCGCGAGAGCGCCGAGCTTCACGGCGGTGTCCGATTTGAACAGATGCGCGCCGCCGTAGACCGTGTGCACTGGCTGGCGATGCTCGGACTCTCCCGGAAATCGTTTCCCGAGCGCCGCCAAGGGCGCGTCCAGCGGCGCGGTGGCGGAACGGATTTCGTCGTCGCTGAGCATCACCGAGTCCGAATGATGTTCGCCGCCGCCCACCCGATCAGCACGAGCATCGCGAGAATCTCCCAGTTGTACTGATTGCCATAGGTCGCGACCGGAAAATGATTGCTGATCATGATGAAGACGACCGGCAGGACCATGAACGTGTTTTGCTTTGAGCGCTGCTTCGCGCGATCGGCGAGGCGCAAGTCCGGTTGACGCCCTTCTTTGACCGCCGCGATGAGTTTTCGCTGCGCGGGAAGAATGCGGATCCACACGTTGGCCGCCATGAACGTCCCGAGCATTGCGCCAATCTGCATGTATGCCGCGCGCGGACTGAAAATGCGCGCGGCGGCGAAAATCGCGACCACCAGCAACACATACGAGATCACGACTCCGACTGCTTCATTGCGCTGCAGTGGCGAGCTCCACATCAGGTCGTAAATGATCCACGCGGCGATCAACCACGCGATGCTCAATCCTGCCGCCGCTCCCACCGACATCTTTCGAACGCTGTCGTCGACCATGAGTCCACCGCCGTAATACACGAGGCCGAGGAGAAAGAAGCCGCTGAGCCAGGTGAGAGCCGCTTCCCACTTGAACCAATGCAGCTTCTGTGGCAGATGAACATCTGCGCCATGCTTCTGGACGACATAGAAACCGCCGCTGTGCACCATCCAGACGTTTCCCTCTTCGTGCAGACGGTGGTCGAGCCACGTGAAAAAATATGTCTGGCCGATCCACAGGATGCCGGCGAAGACATGCGTCCAGCGGAAGGCCAGATTCAGCCATTCGTGCAATTGATACGACACGCGCCGCGAATATATCCGAACGCGTTGTCAGGTTGTCGGGTTGTCAGGTTGTCGGAGGAAAAAATGCGACCAACGGAACAGCTGCTCGACCAGCTCAATCGAGCGTTCGGCGGTGAAGCGTGGCATGGACCGGCTTTGCGAAACCTGCTCGATGGTGTGACGGAAACGCAGGCGAAGGCAAGACCGATTCGCGACGGCCACTCGATCCTCGAGCTGGTCGTGCACGCCGGGACATGGATCGATGTCGTTGCGAAGCGCGTCGGCGGCCAGGTCGTGGACGCGAATTCAGTTCCCGACTGGGTGGACGTCACGCAGACGACGTGGAAGCGCGCGGTCGAGGAGCTCGAGCGCGCTGAGAGCCGGTTGGCCGACGCGGTTGCGCGCCTCAACAGCGAGGATCTCGACAAGCCCGTGCCGGGTGAGAAGCGGTCGCTTTACGGCGAGATCATGGGAGTGCTCCAGCACAACGTCTACCATGCGGGACAGATCGCGATTTTGAAGAAGGCGGCAGGATGACCACAGACGACATCAGAACGCTTTATCAATACAACCGCTGGGCAAATCACCGCATCACCTCAGCCTGCCGTCCGCTCGATGCCGACGCGCTTACGCGCAACCTCGGCAACAGCTTCGGGTCGATTCGCGACACGCTCGTGCACACGTCATGGGCAGAGTGGGTGTGGCTCGAGCGATGGCGGGGAAGTTCGCCCAAGCAACCGGCCGACTTCAATGGATTCCCGAATATCGACGCGATCGAAAAGCGATGGATCGAAATCGAGAACGGACAGCAATCGTTCATCGCCGGCATCACCGACGCGTCGCTCGCCAGGCGCATCGCGTACGAAAACCTCTCGAATCAGCGATGGGAGTATTCCCTCGGCCACATGATGCAGCACGTCGCGAATCACTCGACGTATCACCGCGGACAGGTCGTCACGATGTTGCGGCAGCTCGGCGCGAAAGCCGTCAGCACCGACCTGCTTCTCTATATCGACGAGCTGTGATTACTTCACGACGACGCTCGTCGCGGTCATCCGATATTCGATCGTGACCTTGGCGCCGACTTTCAGATTGCCGTTCACTTTTGTATTGGCGTCGCGGGCGAGCTCCCAGCGATCTTTTCCCTTTTGCACGACGATCGCGTCGCTGCGAAGCTCGAGCACGGGACCTGTAACCTGATATGTCCTGACGGCGGCGCCAACCGCAACGATCGCGAACAGAAGAGTGACTACAACCAGGCAAACCAGAATACGTCGCATCGAATCCTCCCGCGCCCGGCAACCCGGGCGCGGAAGGAAGAATATGTCAGGACGTACGCCGCGCGTTGCTCCACTGCGAATTGCGCGCGATTTCTTCGGCCTGTCCCGTCTGGGTCCAGCCGCCACGATCATCGCGCTGGAAATGCAATCGCCTCTGCACGGTCAGCGTCCCGTCCCGCTGTCCGTCGGACGTCGAGAACGTGCCGGTGTACCGGTACGTCGTCGTGACAATGCCGGTCGCGGCGTTCACGTCGTCGATGTACGCGCGCATACTCTTGAGCGACACGACCGAATCCATTCCGCTCGGCAGTGCCGAGGTGTTATGCGACAACCAGGCAACCTGCTCGCTTCCGATCTGACGCAGCGCCGCGGTCTTGAGCGCATCTCCCGCGCCCAGGCCTCCACGCGTTGCGCATCCAACCGCCAACAACATCGCAACCACCATCACAGCTCGTTTCATGAGTCCCTCCATGTGGTCGTTGACGGAATCAACGCCGCATGGTTTGTTTGTCCCGGCTACGTAATGGAAAACACAAAAGAGTGAGTGTGTGTATGCATGACCCGCGATATCCCATCGGAAAATTCGAACGGCGCGATCAGTTGACGAGCGAAGAGCGGCGCACCATGATCGAACAGATCGCGAGCGCGCCGGTGCACATGCGCAACGCCGTCGACGGCCTAACACCAGCGCAACTCGATACGCCCTACCGCGAAGGCGGCTGGACGCTGCGCCAGGTCGTCCATCACGTTCCCGACAGCCACGTGAACGCCTACTGCCGCTTCAAACTGGCGCTGACCGAGGAGTCGCCGACGATCCGGCCGTACGACGAAGGCCGCTGGGCGGAGCTCGCCGACTCCCACGACACTCCGATCAAGACTTCGCTCGCGATGCTCGAGTCACTGCACTACCGGTGGGTGTGTCTGCTGCGCTCCATGCAGCCCGCCGATTTTCAGCGCCAGCTCAAACATCCGGAGAGCGGAACGATGAGCGTCGACAATCTCCTGGCGCTCTACGCCTGGCACGGCCGCCATCACGTCGCGCACATCACGTCCGCGCGCGAGCAGCGAGGGTGGTAAAAAAAGTCCTGAGTCCTGAGTCCTGAGTCCTGAGT
>JALYZI010000240.1 GCA_030948915.1 Acidobacteriota bacterium | reverse complement strand
TCCTGAAGCCGAGCGAACAGGTGCCGCTCTCCGCCGGGCGCATCGCGGAATTGCTGCGCGAAGCCGGGTTGCCGGAAGGGGTGTTGAACATCGTGCACGGCGGACAGGAAACGGTCGAAGCGCTTTGCGATCATCCGGATATTGAAGGCATCACGTTTGTCGGATCGACGCGCGTTGCGAAGATCGTCTACCGGCGCGGCACGGCCAATCTCAAACGCGTGCTGGCGCTGGGCGGCGCCAAGAACCATCTGATCGTGATGCCGGACGCCGAGCCGGAGATGACGTCGTCGAATGTTGTGGCGTCGATGTCGGGATGCGCCGGTCAGCGATGCATGGCGGCGTCGGTGATGATGGCCGTTGGAAATACGGACCACATCATCAATCGCATGGTCGCAGTCATGCGCAATGTGAAAATCGGTCCCGTGATTTCGAAAGAAGCAAAACAGCGCATCGAGAGCTACATCACGGAAGCGGAAAAAGCGGGAGCGAAGGTGCTGGTGGACGGGCGAGGAAAAGACGGCCCGGGTTACTGGATTGGACCGACCTTGATCGACTACGTCACACCGGACATGAAGATCGCGAGCGAAGAGGTGTTCGGGCCGGTGATGGTGATCATCCGGTCGCGCGATGTGGAGGAAGCGATCCGGGTACAGAACCGATCGCGTTACGGCAACGCCGCGTCCGTGTTCACCGAAAGCGGCGCGGTCGCGCGCTACGTCATGGAGAAGGCCAGCGCGGGGATGGTGGGCGTGAATGTCGGTGTGCCCGTGCCGCGCGAGCCATTCAGCTTCGGCGGCTGGAACGAATCCAAGTTCGGGGTCGGCGACATCACCGGCCGCGGCTCGATCGAGTTCTGGACAAAAGCGAAGAAGATGACGACGAAGTGGAACAAGGAAGCCGGCACCAACTGGATGAGTTAGCTCACATCTTCGGTTCGCCCGTTTTTCTACGGATTGTAGCGATGCAGCGGTCGACGCAATCTTGCAAGGACACGCTGGCGGACAGTTCCCGGTCGCAACGATTGACGAGATCCGATACGTGACCTGAACTTCGCATTCGTAAACCGGCCGCAATTTCACTGTTCGTCAGCAGGGCGTCATGCGAACCGATCCAGGCTGCGATCATGCGTGGAAGGCCGCCTCGGCCATACCGGATGCGACTCTCCTCGATTGAGAGTGTCGCGGCTACACCAGCGATTACGCTCGACATCAACGGTGCGCCAACATGGCGTTGCAGCCGGGGATGTTCGGCGGCGCGCGGCCTGAGCGCGACCTGGTCATGAATCCTTTCTTGCCAGTGTTTGCTTCCAAGATACATCCGCCCGACGAGATCCTTCCAAGGGCTCGCATCCACACCGATCGCAGCGTCTACAAACTCTTGTAGTTTGCGCGGGCGAGATCACGATCCGGCGCGAACTGCACCAGCACATCATCAACAGCGAGCCATTCCGGTGCTCTCGCCATTCCGAGGACGGCGCGATGGCTGCTCCAGACGTAGTCCTCAGGGCGCGCAACGATCCCCGCTCTCACGGGATTCAGTGCGTCGTAACGAAGAACTTCGAGGAAATACGTTTCTTTCTCGATCAAAGGTGCTTTGAAAGGGCCTTGATAGAGGTGGCCAACGCGTCCATGTCGGCGATTGAAGTAGCGGGCATACTTGGAATCGAGCCACTGAATTCCGCGTGAAAGGGACGCACATGTCAGTTGGGTCACGAGGTGATAGTGATTCGACATCAGCACATACGCGGTAAGAATCCAGGCGTACTTGCCGACACACTTGCCTAGCAGCTCGAGAAACACGTTGCGGTCGTCATCGTCGAAGAAGATGTTCTGTCGACAATTGCCGCGGTGCGTGACATGCCAGAGCGAACCGGAGAATTCGAGTCGAAGCGACCTTGACATAGCGCCACCGAGGGTACCTCGGTGGCGCTGGTGCTCTACGAATCGTGGAAAAACGGGCGAAACGAAGATGTGAGCCTATCTCGCTTTGACTGGGTAGGCGGGTCTCTTTGGGACGACCTGCGGATTCGCTTCGAGCTGCTTCAGTGCCACCTCGATGGCCTTGTCTAACTGCGGATCGCGGCCGGCGATGATCTCGGCCGGCGTCTGCTCGATTTCGATGTCGGGCGGCACACCTTCGTTCTCCACCACCCACCCACCCTCCGGCGCCCAGATCGCGAAGTTTGGCGCCGTGATCGTGCCGCCATCCATCAGCACCGGGAAGCCGCTGATCCCGACCAGCCCGCCCCACGTCCGGCGGCCGACGATCGTTCCGAGTTTCGATTTGCGGAACATCCAAGGCAGGTAGTCGCCGCCCGAACCCGCAGTCTCGTCGATGATCATGACCTTCGGACCCTGAATTGCAGCCAGCGGCGTCCGCAGATCGGCGCCGTAGCGACGCGCCCAGTAGCTCATGAACGGACGCCGCAGAAAATCGAGATAGTAATCGGCGGCCTGCCCTCCGGCGTTGTGGCGCTCGTCGATGATGATCGCCTGCCGATCGGCCTGCGGGAAGAAGTAACGCCTGAAGTAGTCGTATCCAAGCGTCGTGGTGTTCGGAACGTAAACATACGCAACGCGCCCGCCGGTTTTCTCGGTGACATAACGAAGATTGCGCTCGACCCAGTCGCGATTGCGCAGCGCCCCTTCATCTTCGATCGGAACGACTTTCACCGTGCGGGATCCGGTACCGTCGGCATTCGGACCAACAGTGATCTCCACGATCCGTCCGGCAGTCCGCTCGAACCGGCTGTAGATGTCTTCCGGTGGCTTGAGATCCTTCCCTTCGACCGCCAGCAGATACTCGCCATCCTTCACATCCACGCCCGCCTCGGTCAGCGGCGATCGCAATTCCGGATTCCAATTGAGTCCGCCGAAGACTTTCGCAAAGCGATAGCGTCCGTTCTCGACTTTGTAATCCGCGCCTAACAGACCACCCGGAATCGTGTCGGTGTTGGCAAGCGAATCGCCGCCCGATTGCCGATGATGTCCGACCACCAGCTCACTGTGCATCCAGGCCAGAACGCGGGTGAGATCCTGCCGCGTCGTCATATCGGGAAGGAACACGGAGTACTTCGCCTTCGCCGCGTTCCAATCGACGCCATGCATGTTCGGGTCGTAGAAATAATCGCGATTGATGCGCCAGGCTTCGTCGAAAATCTCGCGCCATTCGACGGTGGGATCGATCTTCACTTCGACCTTGTCGACGGCCAGCTTGTGTTTCGTCGCATCGATTTTCTCGGCGACGTCGGCAATCGACCAGGCGTTATCCGGCAAGCGGAGCAGCATTCTCTTCCCGTCGCGCGAAAGCTCGACGTCGAGAACCTTCTCGAGCGCGGTCTCTTCCTTGCGCTTCGAGAGGCTGTAGTGCATCAGCGTGCCCGGCTGGCGTTCGCCGCGGCCTGCCATCTCACTGCGTTTGATGTAATACAACTCGCCCGATTTGGCGACCTGCAACGAGCCATAGGATGCGGGAGACAGTGGAAGCGCCTGAATGCGATTGGTTAGGCCATCCATATCAATGACGGTTTTCGCTGCCTTCTTCGGTGCAGCGGGCTTTTCGTCAGTCTTCGGCTCGGCCGCCGCATCGGCAGTCTTGGCGGCGTCTTCGGGTTTCTTCTCGTCGGCCGAGGCGTCTTTCTTTCCTTCTTCGTCGCTCTCCTTCGCGAGCGGCGAAACCACGCCCTTCGGCAAAACAGCAAGGTAGACCGTGTTTGTGGCTTTCGTGTCCAGACTCCACATCGAGAAGAAGTCGGCGAGCGGACCGGCGTCCGTCGAGACGATGAAATACAGATACTTTCCACCTGGATCGAACACCGGCGCTATCGCCTGTTCGAGTCCGTCGGTGAGCGGAAACGATTTTTTCTGATCGAGCGAGTAGAGCTGAATCGTGTTGAAGTTCTGAACGCTGTTGTGCGTGTAAGCGATCCATTTCGAATCCGGCGACCAGGCCTGATCGATGTCGCCCTGCATCGTGTTCGACTCGAGCTTCGTCGATGCCCCGCTCGCGACATCGAGCAGATACAGCGACGAAGAATTGTCCTGATAGCTGATCTTCGTTCCGTCCGGAGACCAGTTGATGTCGCGATAGAAGCCGGCGCCGTTCATCTTGATGTTGCGCACCGCTCCCTTGCCGTCCTGCGGCGCGATGCGCAGCTCGTTCTCTCCCGATTCATCGGTGAAGTACGCGATCAATTTGCCATCCGGCGACCAGATGGGATTGCGATCGTTGGCCGAAACGGATTGCGTCAGATTGCGATCGTCGCCCTTCTCCATCGGAATCGTGACGATCTCGCCGCGGAACTCGAACGCCGCGCGCGCGCCGCTCGGCGAGAGGCTGGCGTTGCGAACGTATTTCGCCCCCTTCGCGAAACGCGGCCGCGTCTCGTTGAGGTCGGCGGCCACGCCGATCTTCAGCCGGTTGTCGCTGCCGCTGCGCGGGTCGAGCAGAGACAGATATCCGCCTCTCTCGAAGATGATCTTTCCGCTTCCGGCGGTCGCTCCCAGAATCGGCCAGTCGGAAAACCTGGTGAGCTGCGCCACCTGCTTCGTCGCCGGGTCATACGAGAAGAGATTGAATTCGCCGGCGCGATCGGACCGGAAGTAGACCTTGTCGCCAATCCACATCGGATCGGTGTCATTGGATCGCGTCGCAGGCTGCGGGATCTGTTCGACGGCATTCGTCGCGGTGTCGAAAATCATCAGCCGCGCAACCTGACCGCCGCGATAGTGTTTCCACTCGATGAAGGCGTCGCCGATCGGCTGATAGACGATTTTCTTTCCGTCGGCCGAGTAGGTCGCCTTGGAAGCATTCGGTATCGGCAACTTCGTCGCGAGTCCGCCCGACACCGGAACGGTGAAGAGCTGCGTGAAGCGCCGCGTGTAAACCTCGCGCGGCGATGAGAAGAGAACATTCTGTCCGTCGGGCGTGAAGCCGAGGACGATGTCGTTGTTGGGGTGCCAGGTGAGGCGTTTCGGAACGCCGCCGGCGGTTGGAACGACGTACGCGTCGGTGTTGCCGTCGTAACGCCCGGTGAACGCGATCATCGACCCATCCGGTGAGAATCGCGGTCCCGATTCGATCCCCGGATGCGATGTCAGGCGGCGGACGTTCGTTCCGTCGAGGTTCGCCACCCACAGATCGTTTGCGTAGGCGAACGCGATGTGGTCCTTGCTGACAGCGGGATCGGACAGCAGGCGTGTGTCATTGATATCGACTGCGAAGGCCGAAATCGCACAGAAAACGATTGCGGTCGCACTGAAGATTCGTTTCATTCTTCCCTCCGGATTGGACAATGGGCGGGCAGTTTAACTATCGTTTTCGATCCACGCAAAGGAGGGTTCCTGATATGGGTGTGCGCGAAGAAGCGCGGACGGTCGAGAATCTCAATCCTTACGACATCGCTCAACAGCAATTCGATACGGCGGCGCATTATGTCGCCGATCTGCCTAACGGCCTGCGCGACTGGCTGCGCGGCACGATGCGCCTCCTGAAAGTGGAATTCCCGATCGAGTGCGACGACGGGTCGGTGAGAATCTTTTCCGGCTACCGCGCGCTGCATTCGCGCGTGCGCGGGCCCGGCAAAGGCGGAATTCGTTATCACCCCGACGTCAACGCCGACGAAGTCCGCGCGCTCGCGTCGTGGATGACGTGGAAGTGCGCGGTCGCCGACATACCGTTCGGCGGCGCAAAGGGCGGCGTGATCTGCAATCCGAAGCAGTTGTCTCGCAATGAACTTCGCAAAGTCACGCGCCGCTTCATCACGGAATTAGGCGACACAATCGGTCCGCACACCGACATCCCCGCGCCCGACGTCAACACCGATGCCGAAACGATGGCCTGGATCTACGACACGTACGACATGATGCACGCCGGCAAGAACAACCTCCCAGTCGTCACCGGCAAGCCCGTCGCGATGGGCGGCTCCCTCGGCCGCAACGAAGCGACGGCCCGCGGATGTCTCTTCGTCACCCGCCGAGCCATCGAGCAGGGCGCAGTTCCTGGTCTGAGCACCGTGAAAGGAGCGACGGTCGTCATTCAGGGATTCGGCAACGCCGGATCGATCGCCGCTCGACTCTTCGCGGAAGCGGGAGCGGAGGTCATCGGCATCAGCGACTCGACCGGCGGCGTGACGTCGGAATCGGGGATCGATTCGAAGGCTGCTCTCGCACACAAGAAGCAGACCGGGTCGGTCGTCGGACTCGCAGGAACGAAGAAAATTACGAACGACGAGCTGCTGCATTTGAAATGCGACGTCCTGATTCCGGCGGCCTTCGAGAATCAGATCCGCAATGACAATGTCGAGGGCGTGCGCGCGAAACTCATCGCCGAGGCCGCGAACGGACCAACGACGCCGGCCGCGGACAAAGTGCTGTTCGAGCGCGGCGTTCCGATCATCCCCGACATCCTCGCGAATTCCGGCGGCGTGACCGTCAGCTATTTCGAATGGGTGCAGAACATCGAGAACGAGCATTGGAGCGAAGAACACGTCAATCAGCATCTGAAAGAAAAGATGGAGGCCGCCACCGACGCCGTGCTGCAGATGCAGCTCGAGATCCGTGACCGAAACGGCTCATCCGTGGATTTGCGCACCGCGGCGTTCGCGCTGGCGATCAAGCGCGTCGCCGCAGTTGCTTTGGTGCGGGGGATTTGGCCTTGATCCTTCGGTAAGGACGGTAAGGACTGTAAGGCCGGTCACGCTTGAACACGTCATCGCTGACGTTGTATCCGACGCGTCGCGCGAGCAGTAACTGAGTCTCAACCTCGTAGAGTGATCCGCGCGCGTGCCCGAGAAATTGCTTGCGCTCTCCACGTGTCATTCGCCCTTCGCCTTCCCAAATTCCGGTAGTCCATAAGAAGACGAAAACGGTGAACGCTCGATGAGAACCGAGTCTCGTGTGGGGCGAAGATTTTACACCACGCAAGCTTACCGGCCTTACAGTCCTTACCCGCCTCACCAAACCTTACATGCCTTGGAACCGCGAACCATGGGCGACCCATCCGCGCAATTGAAGGCCCGCTGAAACTCGGGTATGTTCGACACGATTCCGTTGACGCGGTACTTGCCGGGTGAATGCGGATTGGTGATCGCATTCGCGCGCAGGTTCTCCGGCCGCTGGTTCTCGCAGGCCCACTGCGCGAAGCCGATGAAGAAGCGCTGATCGGGCGTGAAGCCATCCATCGGATCGAGTTTCTGACTCGCGATGGCGTCCTTCCACGCGATGTACGCCAGCAGCGTTCCGCCGAGGTCGGCGACGTCTTCGCCGGATGTCAGCTTGGAGTTGATCTTGATGTCGTCGACGATCGTGTACTGCGCGTACTGATCGCGCACGCACTGAACCCGCTCCTCGAATTTCTTCGCATCTTCTTCGGTCCACCAATCCTTCAAATTGCCCTGGCCGTCGAACTGGCGTCCCGAGTCGTCGAAGGCGTGCGTGAGCTCGTGGCCGATTGTCGATCCGGTGTTGCCAAAGTTCGGCGCGTCATCAAGCTTCGGATCGTAAAGCGGCGGCTGCAGAACGCCGGCCGGAAAATTGATGTCGTTCATTTGCGGGTTGAAATACGCGTTCACGGTCGGCGGAGTCATTCCCCATTCGCCGCGATCGACAGGCTTGCCGATTTTGGTCAGCTCGCGATTCGATTCGAAGACCGTCGCGCGCGTCGCGTTGCCGGCGAAATCGCCGCGGACGACGTCGAGCGCGGAGTAGTCGCGCCAGCGATCGGGGTATCCGACTTTATTCGCGACTGCGTGCAGCTTCTCGAGCGCGCGCTGTTTCGTGGCATCGGTCATCCAGTCGAGGCCTTTGATCTCGCTTTCCATCGCGGTCTCGATGCGGCGCGTCATGTCGACCGTCTTCGCTTTCGTATCGGCGGTAAATGTGCGGCGCACGAATTCCTGTCCGAGGGCTTCCCCCAGGTCGCGGTCGACGTAGCGGACGCATCGCTTCCATCGCGGCGGCTGTTCGCTGACGCCACGCAGTGTCTTGCGATAGAAGTTGAAGTCTTCAGTCACGAACTTGCTCGACAGATACGCAGCGCGGGAATGCACGGCGTGCCAGCGCAAATACGCTTTCCAATCGGACAGCGGAACGGTCTTGATCTCCTTGTCGACCGCTTTGAAGAATTTCGGCTCGGTGACGTTGAGCGTCTTGATGTTCGCGAGGCCGGTGTCCGCGAGATAGCGAGTCCAGTCGAATGACGGCGTCAGTCTTGCGAGCTCCGAAGGATTCATCTTGTGGAACAGGTTGTACGGATTCCTCCGCTCCACGCGGGTCAGTGATTCCCTGGCGAGATCCGTTTCGATCCGCATCACCGTCTTCGCATCATTCGTCGCCTGCGTTTTCGACTCGCCGATGAGCTGCAGCATGTTCGCGACGTGCTGCCGATACTTGTCGCGGATGTCTTTCGATTTCGCATCAGCCTTCGTGTAGTAGTCGCGGTCGGGAAGTCCGAGGCCGCCGGCGTGCGCGAAGGCGATCACTTGCGAAGCGTCGCCGTAATCCTGATCGGATCCGAAACCGAACAGCCATCCGCTGCTGTAATCGCGAACGTGCTGCGCGGCAAGAAGAGCGGCCAGATCGCGTTTGCTCTTCAGCGTCGTGATCGAATCGAGTAGCGGACGGAGCGGAGCCGCGCCGAGGCTCTCGATGTGCGACTCGTCCATGCAGGCCTGGAAGTAGTCGCCGATTTTCTGCTGCACCGGCGTCCGATCTGGCGAAGGCTTCGACGCGTCTTCCAAAACGCCCCAAAGAAATTGTCCGTTCTCTTCCGTGACCTTTCCGTAGACGCTCCATGACGCCTGATCGCCCGGAATGAGATTGTTCTTCATCCAGCCGCCGCACGTGTACTGATAGAAATCGACGCAGGGGTTCGCGCTCTGGTCCATCGACGGGATGTCGAGGCTCGGCGTGTACGGAAGCGATGTCAGGGGCCGGTCTTGCGTCTGTGCCAGAAGCGGGGCCGAAGCAAGTAGAAAAACGGCAAAAAGTCGTCTCATGGCGGGAGAGTCTATAATCACCGTTTCCCGAAAAGGAGACGCCATGGCCGATTTGTCGACGACATTTACAGGAATTTCTTTCGAGAATCCGTTCCTGCTGGCGTCCGCACCGCCGACGGAGTCCGACAGCAACATCATGCGAGCGTTCGATGCCGGCTGGGGCGGCGTGGTAACGAAAACCATCGGGCTGCATCCGGTCGTCAACGTCAAAGGGCCGAAAACGAAGTTCCTGCGCGCCGACAACAGTGGCCATCGCCTCTCGATGACGAAGCGTCCGGACTCGACGCTGGTCGCGTCGTGGAATTGGGAGCTCATTTCCGACAAACCGCTCGACTGGTGGATCGGAAAGTTGAGCCGCATCAAGAAGGCCTATCCGAAAAAGATGCTGGTGGTCTCGATCATGGCCGGCTCCGGAAATGACAAAGAGCTGCACAACTGGCAGACGCTGACCAGGGCGGCTCAGGACGAAGGCGCCGACGCGGTCGAGCTGAATTTTTCGTGTCCGCACATGGATCGCATCGACATGGGATCCAACGTCGGCAAGGACAAGGTTCTCTGCTCGGTCGTCACGCAAGCGGTCAAAGAAGTCTCGAAGGTTCCGGTGTGGGTAAAGCTGACGCCCGCGACCGCGGACATCGTGGAAGAAGCGGAAGCCTCTTTCCGCGGCGGAGCGGACGCGATTTCGTCATCGAATACTTTCCCGTCCCTCCCTGTCATCGATCCCAACACGCTGGAGTTCGAGGCCAACGTCGAAGGCTACGTCTCGAGCGGCGGGCTGGGAGGGCCGGCGATTCTTCCGCTGTCGCTTGCCAAGATGTCGCAGCTGACCCGGGCGTTTCCTGACAAGGCGTTTTCGGGCATCGGCGGCATCTCCAACTTCGACCACGCCCTCTGCTACTTCCTCCTCGGCTGCGGAACGGTGCAGGTGTGTACGGCCGCAATGCTCGACGCGGCGATCGGCCCGAACGTGATCAAAGCGCTCCTCTCGGGCATGCATGAGTTCATGGAGAAGCGAGGCTACGCGAACCTCGAACAGTTCCGCGGAATCCGGCGTGATCGCGTGACCGCGCATTCGCTGATCAAGCGTCCGGAGCAGTTCGATTATCGCGGCGGGTACGATTCGGCCGAAGAGCATGAGGGGTACGCTCCCTCCAAGCCGAGACCTCTCGCGACCGTGTAGCGGCGGCACAAATCCTGAGCGCGAAGACGCGAAGGATCCCCCGCGTCATGAGCGAATTCTTCGTCTACATCCTGACGAACAAGTGGCGGAAAGTTTGTATACCGGCCTAACCGATTCGTTAGAAGTCGGCTGTCCAGCATAAAGACAAGTCTTCGACGGCTTCACGAAGAAATACAACTGCGACATATTCTTCGCTTTGCTCAGGATTTGAAGGCCAAATGAAAAGAAGACGTTGGCATCGAGGAGTGTTCGTCCTCGCCGGGATCTACAACATCCTGTGGGGTCTCTATTCGGTCTGGGACCCGCAGTGGCTTTTCAGATTCGCGAGGATGCCGCTCTCGAACTATCCGGAAATCTTCGCGTGTCTCGCGATGGTGGTCGGCCTCTACGGCATCATCTATTTCGAGGTCGCGCGCGTTCCGGAACGCGGTTTCCTGCTGGCGGCCGTCGGCCTCGTCGGCAAAATCCTCGGTCCGATCGGGCTGGCCGGACTTCTGTGGCGCGGCGCGTGGCCGGCACGCAGCGCGATTCTCTGCATCACAAACGATTTCATCTGGTGGATACCGTTCGCGCTCTATCTCGCCGACGCGTGGCCTGAGTTTATTCAGCGGCTGCTGAGCGAGCCCGCTGCAGATTGTCGCGATAGAGCTTGACGGTCGGCGCCAGACGCACGGTCCGCTCGAAAACCTTCAGCGCCTCGGCGTTGTGCTTCGCCTGCATGAGGACCCATCCGAGGTTGTTGAGGACTTCAGGATTGTCAGGCTGAAGCGCGACCGCCTTCCGTTCCCATTCGATCCCCTCTTCCGGCTTTCCGAGTTTTTCGTAGGCCAGACCGAGGTTGCTGCGGGATTGGTAGTCGGTCGGATCGAGGGCAATCGCCTTCTGCAAATACGGAATCGCATCGTTGTAGCGATTGACATCGCACAGCGAGATGCCGAGTCGCGCGTTGGCGAGCGCGTGATCGGGATTGTTCTTCAGGAACAGCTCGAAGAGCGGAATCGCCGCCCCGTAATGCTCCTGCCGGTAAAGCGAGGTGGCCTGATCGAAAAGCGCCTTCGGATCCTTCTCAGGTTTGACAGCAGGACCGCCGTATGCCTGCGGTCCGTCGGGAAACGCGATCCACTGTCCATCGCTCATCACGATGTCGCAATCGAAGTCGCTGGTCGGCCCGTACGCGTACTGACGCAGCGATGCTTTCTCGAACTTTCCATTCTTCCCGGCGCTCGCGATTGCATAGTGGCCGGCACCGGCCGCGTCGGGAGTAGTCCACACTTCGTAGCGGAACGCGTTCAGCCAGACATCGTCTCGAGGCATCTGCTTGATGTAAGTCGGCTCGAGTTGCCGCGCGAGATCATCGATCGATTGCGCCATGGGATAGGAGCCGTGCGCCTTCTCATACGCTGCCAGCGCTTTGGAGACATCAGCGATTCGGGACCGCGTCACCGCCTGCATGATCGGTGCGGCAGTGCTGCGGAAAGCGGGATAGATCAATCCGAGAAGCAGCCCGATCACTGCAACATCGACGACAACCATCGCGATGCTTCTCTGGAGCCGGTAGCCGAACCACATGATCAGGAAACCGAGGACCGCGAGCAAACCAAGAAGGACCGACTCGGTCACGCGAACCCGGCCCTGCCAGTGCGCGGCTGCAAGCACAACGCTGAAAATGGTGGCGCCGAGAAGGCTGCACGCGATGGCGCCCAGAGTTCGCATATGCATTCAGTTCCCGCAGTTCAAAAAACGTTTCGCCCTTTAGAATCATGTGGTGGACTCGCCTGACGAAAAGAAGCCGCAAAGCCATCCAATGGCGAATCTCAGTCCGGAGCAACTCAGCACGCTCCTGTCCTCGGATCTGAAGGGCCGGCAGAGGCGTCACGCCGAATCGCGCGATTCGTCGAAGCGCCGCATCGTTTGGGCGGCGGCGGTCCTTCTGGTTGGTCTGCTGTACGTCATCATTCGATTCATGACCGCGCCGTCGAAGGTGATCGTCGTCAACACTTCCGGCGAGGATGCCGCGTCGGTGGTCATCGTCTCCGGCAATCAGCGGATCGATATTGGCGGCATCGCGAACGGTGAAGTGCGGCAGGTCGAGATGGCTCCCGGCAAGCCGTTGCGCATCGAATACACCTTCGACCAGAAGCGGGTGTGGACCGACTCCGAACCGCTGATGGCGTTTCACTCATTGACGGTCTTCATCGGAATCGACAGGAAGCTGCGTATCGTGCGCGAGTCGCCGTGGAAGCGCGCGCCGGAGCCGCCGGCAGTTCAGCCCCCGGCAGCGCGGTGACGGCCGCGAGCGATTACAATCACGATTTTTCCGAGGTGATTGCAAGATGAGAACGGTGATCCGAAATGGGCGCATCGTGACAGCCGTCGACGACTACAACGCCGACATCCTCATCGAAGACGGCAAAATCGCGACGATCGGCAAAGAAATCGATGTCAAGGCCGACAAGAAAATTGACGCGAAAGGCCGTCTCGTAATTCCCGGCGGGATCGATCCGCATACACACATGGATCTGCCGTTCGGCGGCACGTCATCCTCCGACGATTTCGAAACCGGCACACGCGCCGCGGCATTCGGCGGCACGACCACCATCATCGACTTTGCAGTGCAGTACAAAGGGCAGGCACTCAACGAGGCCCTCGACGTCTGGTTCAAGAAAGCCGAAGGAAAAACGTCGATCGACTACGCCTTCCATCTCATTTGTACCGACCTCCCTGACGATCGCCTGCCGGAAATGAAAGCCATGATCCGGCAGGGCGTGACGAGCTTCAAACTCTTCATGGCCTATCCGGGAGTTTTTCTCGTCGACGATGCGACGATTTACAAAGCGATGGGCGTGGCGAGCGAGGCAGGCGGCCTCATTTGCATGCACGCGGAGAACGGCGTCGTCATCGACGCCATCGTGAAGCGCGCCATCGCGGAAGGAAAAACGGCGCCGAAATACCATGCGCTCACGCGTCCGACAAAAGCGGAGGCTGAGGGCGTGCATCGCGCAATCGCGCTGGCGGAGATCGCACACGCGCCGGTTTACATCGTCCATCTCAGTTGCAGCGATTCACTCGACGAGGTCGTGCGCGCGCGCGACAAGGGAACGCCGGCGTACGCCGAGACGTGTCCGCAATATCTCTTCCTCGATTACAGCGTGTACGAGAAGCCGGGATTCGAAGGTGCGAAGTGGGTGATGACACCGCCCATTCGCGAGAAGTGGAATCAGGACGCGCTCTGGCGCGGTCTGAAGTTCAACGACCTGCAGGTCGTATCCACCGATCACTGCCCGTTCTGTTTCAAGGAGCAGAAGGAGCTCGGCAAGAACGACTTCTCGAAGATTCCGAACGGCGGACCGGGCGTCGAGCATCGCATGTCGCTCATCTACAACGGCGGCGTGGCCGAAGGCCGCGTCTCTCTCAATCGCTTCGTTGAAATCACGTCGACTGCGGCGGCGAAAATCTTCGGACTCTTTCCGAGGAAGGGAACCATCGCGGTGGGCTCGGATGCCGACATCGTCATCTTCGACCCCGATGAAGAGATGACCATCAGCGCGAAAACGCATCATATGAATGTTGACTATTCCTGCTACGAAGGTTTCAAGATCAAGGGCGTAACCAAGACTGTTCTGTCGCGTGGCGATGTCGTTATCGAAGAGGGAAAATATGTTGCCAAGCCGGGGAGAGGTGAGTTTTTGAAGAGGGGGCTGTTCAATTCACCCAAATGAATTTGGAATTGTGAATTGGGAATTGGGAATTTAGAATTGAAAATCTCGCCTCGCCAAATTCTTAATTCCCAATTCCCAATTCCGAATTCTGTGGTTGGGAGATTCCATGACTGAAACGATCGAATACGAAGACGGCCGCGTTGAACTGACGCCGAGCGCTCTCGACAACGTCGAACACAGCCCTCTCTACAACCACGACCTCGCTCCCGTTCCCGTCTCGCGCCGCAACTGGACAACCTACAACTACGCCGCGCTGTGGATCTCCATGGCGCATTGCATTCCGACTTACATGCTCTCGTCGGGACTGATCGGCGCAGGCATGAACTGGTGGCAGGCACTGATCACGATTCTGTTAGGCAATACGATCGTGCTGGCCCCGATCCTTCTCAACTCGCATCCCGGAACAAAGTACGGCATCCCGTTTCCTGTGTTTGCGCGCGCGGCGTATGGAACGTACGGATCCAACCTCCCCGCGCTGATGCGCGCCATCGTCGCGTGCGGGTGGTTTGGAATCCAGGCGTGGATCGGAGGCCAGGCGCTGCACACCTTCTTCGCCGCGGTCTTCCCGAGCTGGCATCTCGCGCTCGGACACCCGATCGGTGGACACACGCCGACGGAATGGATCTCGTTTCTCGCCTTCTGGGGCATCAACATTCTGATCATCTATCGCGGCATGGACCTGCTGCGCCATGTCGAAAACTGGGCAGCGCCATTCGTTCTCGTCATGACGGCCTGTCTCGTCGCTTGGGCGATCTGGCGCGCGCACGGCCTGGGATATCTGCTGACCGAGAAGAGCAAATTCGCAACGTGGTCACAATTTCACGCCGTCTTCATCCCCTCGCTGACCGCGATGATCGGATTCTGGGCGACGCTCTCGCTCAACATGCCCGACTTCACGCGCTTCGGACGCAGCCAGCGCGAACAGGTGATCGGACAGACGGTGGCACTACCGACCACGATGACCGTCTTTGCCGCGATGGGCGTCATCATCACCTCGGCCGCGATCGTGATCTATCCTAATCTGCCGATGTCGGAACTGTGGGATCCGATCAAACTCGTCGGACAATTCAAACAGCCGCTCGTGATCGCGATCTCGATGTTCACGGTGGTCGTCGCGACGCTGGCGGTCAACATCGCGGCCAACGTCGTTTCACCCGCGAACGACTTCGCAAACGCGTTCCCGAAAGCGATCTCCTTCCGCACCGGGGGCCTGATCACCGGAATCCTCGGCATCCTGATGCAGCCGTGGAAGCTGCTCGCGGATCCTTCCGGATACATCTTCGCGTGGCTGCTCGGATATTCGGGCGGGCTCGGATCGATCGCCGGCGTGCTGATCGTCGACTACTGGGTCGTGCGGAGGAAACAACTCGCGCTCGCCGATCTGTATCTGCCCGATGGCGCATACACCTACAACCGCGGATGGAACTGGCGCGCAGTCATCGCTACGCTCCTCGGATGCGCCGCGGCGTGGATCGGCCTGATCGTTCCCGCGCTGCGACCGCTTTACGACTACGCGTGGTTCGTCGGATTCGGCGTCGCCGCCGTCACGCATTTCCTTCTGATGAAAGCCATCCCGCCGGCGCCGGTGGCGGTCGCGCCAGCGACGGCCTGACAGAATGCCCGATCCGCGCTTCCACACGACGCAGTGGACGCTGGTTTTTTCGGCCGCTGCTGACGATGCCGAGGCGGGATCGGCGTTGAATGCGCTTTGCGAGAAGTATTGGTATCCGGTCTACGCGTTCATCCGGCGTCAGGGCCACGATGCTACGGAAGCGGAAGATCTGACGCAGGCGTTTTACGCAAAGCTGATCGAGAAGGAGTATCTGAGTCAGGTCGATCGCAATCGCGGAAAGTTCCGCACGTTCCTGCTCGCCTCCGTCAAACATTTTCTTTACAACGAACACGACCGCGCCGTCGCGAAGAAACGCGGCGGCGGGGCGGCACACGTTCCGATCGATCTCACCGGCGCCGACGCACGCTATGCCAGCGAGCAGGGCGGGTTGAGCCCGGAGGAGATTTTCGAAAAGCGTTGTGCGCTCTCGCTGCTCGATACGGCATTGCAGCGGCTTCGTGAGGAATACGTCGAGCGCGACGACCTTCGCCAGTTCGAAGCGCTTGCGCCGCTCCTGCCGGGCGATTCTCCCGATCTGTACGAGAAAGTCGCGAACGATCTCGGCATGAGCCGCGGAGCGTTGCGCGTCGCGATCCATCGCATGCGCGCGCGATTCCGGATGATCCTTCGCGAGCACGTTGCTTCGCTAGTGGCCGCATCGGATCAGGTTGACGAAGAAATCCGCCACCTCATGAACGCTGTCACAATGTGACATGACCACCTGCCCGCATCTGCCGAGGGAGTCGGTCAGCGGGCTGTGTCCGCAGTGCCTGTTCGAGGTCGCGCTGAAGTCGTCCGACGATTTCGCGCGCTTCACGCCCGGCACAATTCTCAACGATCGATTTCAGATCTCCGCGCTCATCGGGCGGGGTGGGATGGGCGAGGTCTATCGCGCCGACGATCTCAAACTCGGTCAACTCGTGGCGCTGAAATTCGTTCCGCTCGCGATCGCGCAAAATGGCGAGCTGCTGCAGCGGCTTTACAACGAAGTGCGTTTAGGCCGGCAGGTCGCCCATCCGAATGTCTGCCGCCTGTTCGATATCGCCGATTACGAAGGCCATCCGTTCATCGTGATGGAGTACGTCGACGGCGAGAATCTCGAGGCGCTCTTGCAGCGCGTCGGCCGGCTGCCGCAGCGGAAGGCGATGGACATCGCGCGCGAAATCTGCGCCGGACTGGCGGCCTCGCACGATCGCGAAGTCATCCATGGCGATCTGAAGCCGGCCAACATCATGATCGACGGACGCGGTCACGCGCGCGTCAGCGACTTCGGTCTATCCGCGCTGGCCGCCGACATGACCCGGCGCACGCTGATCGCCGGCACCCCGGCGTACATGGCGCCGGAGCAGCGGAAGGGACAGATGTCGCTGCGCAGCGATGTCTACGCGCTCGGCCTCGTCCTCGACGAGCTCCTCAAAGGACTTCGCCACGTTCCGTCCGAGCTGCAGGAAAAAATCGAGAAGTGCCTGGCGATCGATCCGGCGAATCGTCCCGCTTCGGCGCGCGATGTCCTGGCCGCATTTCCGAGCGGCGATCTTCTCGATGCCGCGGTCGCCGCCGGCGAGACGCCGTCGCCCGATCTCGTCGCAGCCGCGGAGCCTTCGATACGACTCTCGCATCGGCTCGCAGCGCTGGTTTTCGCGGCCGTGTTGATCGGAATGTCCGTTGTGGTGTTCACGAAGCAGCGCGTGTCACTCGAAGGTCGCACGGCTCTGCCTTACTCGCCTGACATGCTGGAGCGACACGCTCGCAGGATGGCGAGCGTTGCTGCGGCAGATCACGCGTCATGGTTCGCGGCGGATCCTTCGATCCGTTTCTACTATCGCCAGAGTCCGAAACCGATGGCGTCGAATGATCCCGACGGACGCGTCACGCTGAACGAGCCGCCGAACGATCTGCCGGGCATGGTCGCTCTCTCGCTGACTCCCGACGGCGCAGTTCGGCCGGTCGTTCATGTGGAGGAGAAGCCGCCGCTTTCACTGACTGTCTATTACGCCTTGCTCACTCCACTGATCATCGCTGGCGCGTTCGTCGCGCGCCGCAACATTCGATCGGGACGCGGAGATCCGCGCGGCGCGCGACGTATCGCGGCGTGGGTCTTCATCTGCCGCATGCTGTTCTGGATTTTCGCCGCGCATCACACGCGATTGTTCGTCGCCGAGTTCGCGATGTTCAGCCTCGCATTCGCGAGGAGCCTCATGTACGCGGCCGAAGTGTGGGTGGGGTATCTGGCGGTGGAACCGTACATCCGCAGGCGGCGGCCGAAGACCATCATCGGATGGAAGCGGCTGCTGGAAGGCCGCTGGACCGATCCTATCGTCGCGCGCGACATGCTCCTCGGCGCCGGTTTCGGCGTCGTCATGGTGCTCCTCGAAGAATTGCGTCGCGCCGTGCCGGGAGCCGCGCCGTTCACCATCGCGATTCCTGCACTTTCATCGCGGCTGTCGTGGCTCGAGCTGCTGTTCTACTTTCAGACGCGCGCGATTTTCTATTCGCTCTTCGGACTTTTTCTTCTGCTGTTGCTCCGCGCGATTTTGCGCAAGACATTGATCGCGTCGGCATTCTGGGTGGCAGCGGTCGGAGTCCTTCTCGCGCAAGCGGAGCAGAAACCGCTCGACTACATCCTCGGCGCCGCCCTCGCGTTGATTCTTCTCCTCGTTCTCAATCGATACGGCCTGCTGACCTGCGCAGTCGCATTTTTCTGGTACCTCTTCCTCACCTCTCTTCCGCTGACCACCGACGTGCATCGCTGGTACATCGGCACGTCGATCGCGGTGGTTGCCCTCTTCGCAGCCTCGCTGGTCCTGTCGCTGCGGTCCGCGCTCGCAACGTAACGCCATGCGCTTTTCGCTTCATCTGGCATGCGGAGGCCGGAGATGAAGCTTCGAATCGCGTTGTACCTGATCATTTTGTCGACCGCCTGCGCATCGCAAACCGAGATTCGCAGGCGCAGCGATCTGATGTCGTTTCTCTATCCGGACGCGAGCGCGGCACCGGCGCCGAGCCCGCGAAAGGCGCGACTGCAACTTCCGCTCAGGCTCGGGATCGCATTCATTCCGTCGGGAGGAGCTAGGCCAAGGACGGAGTCGCCCGGTCTCCCCGAGGCGCACATCGACACCAATCCCGTGGTCTCGCGTCAGGACGAGAAGAAACTTCTCGACATCGTTCGCAAGACGTTCGAGAAGCGCGACTGGGTCAGGGAAATCGTCGTCATCCCGTCCACGTACCTGACTCCGCGCGGCGGATTCGACAACCTGGATCAGATCGCGCAGATGTACGGCGTCGACGTCATCGCGTTAGCGTCGGTCGATCAAATCCAGTACGTCAATCAGAATCAGATCGCGTATCTGTCCATCGTCGGCTCCTACCTTCTGCCGCTCGAGAAAAACGAGACGCGCACACTAATCGATGTCGCTGTCTTTCACGTCCCGACTCGCACATTTCTGCTTCGCGCTCCCGGCGTCAGCAACCTCAAAGGACACGCGACGAGCATCGACGAGCCGAAAGTGCTGCGCGAACGGGCGGAGGCGGGGCTGAAGGTCGCGACGGTGGATTTGTCGAAGAATCTCAATGAAGAAGTCGAGAATTTCAAGACGAGCCTGATTTCCGGCGAGCGCGCCGAAGTGGAAGTCGTGAATCAGAGAGGCGTCTCGATTCGGAGCGGTGGAAGCTTCGGCTTTCTCGATCTGCTCGCCGCGCTGGGCGTTGTCGTGATGATCGTGCTGCGAGGCCGCTCGTGATCGACCACTGGTCGCTGACATCGGCCGCGCTGCACGGACAGCCGTGGCGATTGTGGACGGGCCACATCGTTCACTGGGGTCCGTCGCACTTCTTCCCCGACACGCTCGCGATGGTTCCGCCGCTGCTGTTGCTGGCGCCGAAGCATCGATTCCGCACGATCGTGTGGGGCCTCGCGATCGCGCCGTTGATCAGCCTGGCGATTCTGGCGGCGGTGCCGGGCGTGGAGTATCGCGGAAGTTCGGCGCTGGCCGTCACGATCTGGATCCTCGGCCCGCTCCTTTATTTCAATCGCCATCCGTATAGCGATCAGCGCGTTCCGCCGGCACCGGCGTACGTGCTTCTCACGTTCTGCCTCGTGAAACTGCTCCTCGAGACTTTCACTTCTTTTCGATTGGGCTTCACCGATGTCCCGCCGCTGCCGATCGCCCACTGGTTCGGCGCGGCCGCCGGCGTCATGACATTCATTCACCTCCGCGCTAAACTTGTGCATACCGTCATTTGCCAACACAGCGAGTCTCGTCTGGCGCTCTCGCAGAGAGGTTGAGATTCCGTGACGGCCAACCCGCTTCGCATCGTTCTTCTCTGTCCGCGCGGTCCGCTGTATCGACATCGCGGCGGCATCTGGAAGAAGACGATGCGCTACGCGCCGCTGACGCTGACGACGCTGGCATCGCTGATTCCTCCTGAGATTGCCGCCGGCGTTCGCATCATCGATGAAGGCGTCGAAGAGATTCATCCCGATCGCATCGAAGCCGATCTGGTCGGCATCACGGCGATCACCGGCACGGCGCCGCGCGCCTACGAAATCGCGGCACAACTTCGCGAGCGCAACATTCCCGTCGTCCTCGGCGGCGTGCATCCGACTCTGATGCCTGATGAAGCGATGCAGCATGCCGACAGCACCGTCGTCGGGTATGCCGAGGAATCGTGGCCGCAGCTGATTCGCGATTTTGTGGCCGGCCGGATGCGACCGCGATACGACCAGAGTCCGAGCCTCAAACTCGCGAATCTGCCGTTTCCGAAACGCGAGCTGTACGCCAGCGGCCTCGTGAACGTCGCGCACACACTCGAGGCAACGCGCGGCTGCATCTATCAGTGTGAGTTCTGTGTAGTGCCGGCGGCGTGGGGAAAACCGCTGCAGAAGCCGATCGCGGACGTTGTCGCCGACATTCTGCAGATGCGCGCAAAGCGCGTCATCTTTCTCGATCTCAACTTGATCGCCGACGTTCCTTACGCGAAAGAGCTCTTCACCGCGTTGATCCCGCTGAAGATTCAGTGGGCCGGCCTGGCGACGACGACCATCGCGTGGGACGACGAGCTTCTCGATCTCGCGGCGCGCAGCGGATGTCGCGGGCTGCTCATCGGATTCGAATCGCTGAATCAACAGTCTCTGATCGAAGCGAAGAAGGCCTTCAACATGCGGCACGACTACTACGAGGTCGTCCGCAAGATTCGCGATCGCAAGATCGCGCTGATGGGATGCTTCGTCTTCGGCTTCGATCACGACACCATCCGCGCGTTTGACGAAACGGTCGACTTCGTCCTCGACGTCCACATGGATCTGCCGCGCTACGCCATTGCCGTTCCCTTCCCCGGCACGGCGCTCTACAAACGCTTGAAGAGCGAAGGCCGCATCACGACCGAGAACTGGAGTCTCTACGACGGCCAGCATGTCGTCTTCGAGCCGAAGAACATGACGGCCGCCGAGCTCCTCGAACACACGCGACGCGCGTGGCGAAAGACTTACAGCTATCCATCGATCGCGCGCCGGCTGGCAGGATCACGCACGCGATTGCCCATCGCTATCCCCGCAAACCTCGGCTATCGGTTCTACGCGTATCACCTCGACAGCTTCTACACCTGCGACTGGTTTTTCCCGTCGGAGGTGAAGCCGTGACGCATGCAGAGGCGCGGCATGCGCTCTCGGCCGGCCTGGAAGAGCAGATTGCCGGCTTGCGCAGACAGCGGCCAGCGCGTCGCATCGCGGAGATCGCGTTCTTTGTGACTCTGTGGTCGATCGGCATCACGCTCGGCCTGACCGGCTGGCGACTCACGGGAATCGCGGCGTCGGCAGCGGCGCTCAACGCGTTCTTCCTCCTGTCGCATGAAGGGCATCACAACCTGTTGTTCCGCAATCGATTCATCAATCACGCAACGAATGTCATCCTCTGCATTCCGCTGCTGCATTCGGCGTGGGCGTATCGGGTTCTCCACGACCTGCACCACAAGTTTCTCGGCAGTTCCGGAGATCCGGACGACTTGACCAACTACACGAGCCGCGCCACCACCCGCTGGGCGCTGCAGTTCGTTCGCCTGACGATCGGGACGCTCGTCTACATGCCGATGATTCCGATCGTGGCGTGGCGGCGCGCCGATCGTGCGAATCGGATTCGCATCGCGATCGAGTACGCCCTCGTCGCGGCTGTACTCTTTCCGGTTTTCATGTTCGTTCCAATTCGCACCTTGCTGCAGGTGTGGCTGATTCCAGGCGTCATCGTCGGCTACATCTCCGCCATTCGGGCACTCGCGCAGCACGCGCTGACCGACACCGCCGATCCGCTGCTCGCTTCCCGCTCGGTCCGCAGCAATGGCGTGGTCGCTTTTCTTCTGCTCAACGAGAATTACCATCTCGAGCACCATCTCTTTCCGGAAGTACCCAGCTACAACCTCCCGCGGCTGCAGGTGCTGCTGCGATCGCGATTGCCGCGCAAGATCGCCGCTCGCTCATACACCCGATTCATGGCCGGCTTCCTCGCGCGATTTCTACACAACGATGAATCTCCGATGGGGCTGGTCACGCCATGAATCGATTCGCGAATCCCGACGTCGTGTGCGAAGGCTGGTATCCGATCGGACGCGCGCGCGCGATTCGGCGCGGCAAGATCAAGCGCATTCCGATCGGCAAGCGGGATGTGGTCGTCTACCGCGATTTTTCCGGCGATCTCCACGCCGTCGAACGCGCCTGCGGACACCTGGGCGCCGATCTCTCGCTCGGCAAAGTCATCGACAAGGGATTGCAATGTGCGTTTCACAAATGGTGCTGGAACGCGGATGGAACTTGCGCGAACGGCGCGCGCATCGCGACGTACGCCGTGCGCGAGCGATGGGGAATCGCGTGGGTCTGGGCCGGGGACACGCCGGCGTACGACCTTCCGATGCCCGAGCCGGAAAATCGCGCACATGTTCTAAGGCTTCCGATGCAGCGCATCGCGTGTCATCCGCACGTAATCCTCGGCAACGGTCTCGATGTCGCCCACGTCGTCGGCGTGCATCGCTTCCATTTCGAGGATGAACCGGCGGTCGAAACAGATCCGCCGCACCGCCTGTCGATCAAAGTTCACGCACATTTCCATACGACATCAATGCGATACATTCTCGGTCTCGCTCGCAGGTCTGCGCGATGGCGGTTCACGACCATCGGTCCGAGCCTCGCGTGGGTGAAGGTCGATTCCCCCACGCCGTTCGAGCTCGTCTGGGCGGCACGCCCGCTGCCCGACGGCGGATCTGCAACGCAGACGATTTTCTTTTTGCCGCGGTGGCGATCGCTCACCCGCGCCGTTCCAATGATGGTTGCGACTTCGTGGGCCGATCGCCGCGTCCTGTCAGGACTCGAGTTCCGCGACGGCTTCGTCGCGTCCGACGCGATCTTCGAGCGCTACGCGCAGCTCATCGAAGGGATGCCGCAATGGTGACCGCAGCGTTCGCGAATCCCGATCGCGTGAAGCAAGGCTGGTATCTCGTCGGCCGCAGCAATCGTGTTCGCATCTCCGATCGCTATCCAACGACAGACCGATGGGGCTTCCGGTGGGCGTGGCTCGGCGACGCGGAGCCGTTTCCACTGCCCGATGTCGCAGCGCCGTATCAGAGGCCCCTGCTGCGGCAGCGTGTTCGCGCGCATCCCGACATCGTCTTCGCGAACGGCTTCGATCTCGCGCATTTTGCTCCTTCGCACGGCATCGAAGTCGCGACCGTATCGCTCGAGGTCGAATCGCCGTGGAAGATCGCGCACCGCATCAAAGGCCGGTTGCCCAGCCGGCCGAGTCTGACCTGGGTCGGACTGTCCGGTGCACCGATCGATGCGACCTTCACGCAGTACGGTGGCGGCATCGTTCACGTGCACGTCACGCAGCCGATCGAGTACGTCATCGTCTTCACGATCCGTCCTGACTCAAACGGACACTCCCGCACGCAGACGATTCTCTTTCTGCAACGCAGACGCGATCTCGTTCGCGCGCTCGCGCTCTTGTGGGCGACAGCGCTCGACGACATCCCCTTGATGGAGAGCATCACATGGCGCGGCCGATTGACCGCCGATGATGCGGTGCTCGAAAAGTACGTTCGCTACGTCGAAAACATGCCGCGATGGAGGTGACATGGAACAAGGGACGACGACCTGGGAAAAGTTAGGCGCCAGCGCCGGCGCGTGGGCCGGGCTCTGGCTCACGATTCAGTGGTTCATTCTGCGGAGTGCGCATGCCGATCCGCGATCCCCTGAAGGCGATTTCGTCAGCGCCATGCTCAACGAAAGGATGTCGTGGGAATGGGCAACGCTGCTGCGCATCGTCGCGGGACTCATGATCGTCTGGTTCATGGGCAGTCTCGCCGGACGTCTGCGGCTGGCCGAAGGCGAACCGGCGCGGCTCGCGTCCATCGCGCAAGGAACAGGCATCGTCTGGGGTGCCGTCTGGCTTCTCAGCGCGATGTTCAACTCGATCTCGATTCTGCTCGCCACGATCTACCAGAACCCTGGCGGCGCGCGACTCGCCAGCGTCTTCGGACGTGAATCGGCCCTCGTGCTGACTCCATCCATTTCTTACACGCTGACGCTTGCCGTTGCATTCGTCGCACTCCGGCACGGCGGATTTCCAAAGTGGTACGCGTACCTGACGATCGCTCTGAACAACGTCATCCTCGTGATGGCGCTCGTCGACTGGTACGGCCCGGGAAACCTCGCACCGACGATCATGGTGATTGCGCTGGCATGGCTCGCCATCACGAGCCTGCTCACCATCCCCGCCTACCGCCCACCCGACATGGTGCGAGGAACACGATGAGGCTGACCCTCGTCCATCCTTGCGTCGGCCGCCGGCGCGGGCAGAAGTACATCCGCACGTGGCAGATGGAGCCGCTCGCGCCCGCGACGCTCGCGGGCCTGACGCCGCGCGATCGCGACACCCAGATCCGTTTCTACGACGATCGGACCGAAACGATCCCATTCGACGAGCCGGCCGATCTCGTCGCGCTCAGCGTCGAGACTTACACCGCCAAGCGCTCGTATCAGATCGCGTCGGAGTATCGCCGGAGGGGCGTGCCGGTCGTCATGGGCGGATTCCATCCGACGCTCGTTCCCGATGAAGTCAGCGAGTACGCCGAGTCCATCGTGATCGGCGAGGCGGAAGGGCTCTGGCCGCAAGTCATCGAAGATTTTCGCAACGGTCGCCTGCAACCCGTTTATCGGCAGGCGCAGCGTCCATCGCTGAGCGGACTCCGCCCCGATCGATCGATCTTCGAGGGAAAACGTTACCTGCCGGTCGGACTGATCGAAGCGGGCCGCGGCTGTCACTTCCGATGCGAGTTCTGCGCGATCCAAACCTACTTCTCGAACACGCAGACCCGCCGGCCGACCGAGGAAATCATCGAGGAGATTCGGCGGGTGAAGAAGCCGCTGATCTTTTTCGTCGACGACAACATCACCTCGAACATGGAGCAGGCGAAAGAATTTTTTCGCGCGCTGATTCCGCTGAAGGTCCGCTGGGTTAGCCAGGCCAGCATCAACGCCGCGCACGACGAAGAGTTTCTGCAACTGATCAAAGCCAGCGGATGCCAGGGTCTGCTGATCGGATTCGAAACGCTCAATCCCGAGAACCTTCGCAAGATGCGGAAGACATTCAACATGATGGCGGGCGGTTACGAGAAGGCACTCGAGAATCTGAGACGACACGAAATCCGCCTCTACGCCACCTTCATCCTCGGATACGACGAAGACAACGGCGACACGCTCGCCGAGACGCTCGAGTTCGCGGAGCGCCACAAGTTCTACATCGTAGCGTTCAATCACCTCACGCCGTTTCCCGGAACACCGCTGTACGACCGCCTGCAGAGCGAAGGACGCTTGCTGTACGAACGCTGGTGGCTCGATCCGGAGTATCGGTACGGGATGGTGCCGTTCGCGCCACGCGGCATGACGGCGGAGCAGGTGAAGCAGCGCTGCATCGAAGCGCGGCAGCGGTTCTACGGAATCAACTCGATTTTCAAACGCGGCCTCGATTTCAAAGTGAACAGCCGGAACTGGTTCATGTGGAGTCATTTCTTTTCGATCAACCTGCTGTTTCGCGCCGAAGTGTTGCAGAGGAAGGATTTTCCGCTGGGCGACGAGTCGTATGACGCGCCGCTGATCAAGGCCGATCATGGAACTGACTGTCGAATTCGCCGCGCCGTCTGACGACGCCGGCATCCGCGCGCTGATGCAGCGGCAGGCGATGCCGGGGCGGATCCGCATCGCGTTCGCGCGCGAACCCGATTTTTCTCGCGGATGCGCGGTCACTGGCGACGAATACCAGATCGTCGTCGCGCGCGCACGCGACGAGATCGTCGGCGTTGCGTGCCGCTCCGTCCGCAACGTCTTCTTCAACGGCCGCGAGACGCGCCTCGGCTACCTCGGACAGTTGCGCGTCGACGATCGATTTCGAGGACGATGGCTCGTCTCGCGCGGCTTCGCGCTGTTAGGCGAGATCGATCGGCGCGATCCGCTGCCGGCGTATCTCGCGTCGATCGTCGAGGGTAATGACGAGGCCAGCGGCGTGCTGGTTCGCAAGCCTCGCCGCTCGTTTCCGGATTTCCGCGAGGTTGCGCGGTACTGCACTTTGGCAATTCGGACGGGCAGGAGTGCCCGCGCCACGCAGACAATCATGGCGGGATCCCTCGACCAGGTTCCGGAAATCGTTCGATTTCTGCGAACGGAGGGATCCCGTCGCCAACTCTTTCCGGTGTGGACCGAATCGCAACTGCTGCATCTCGACGGTTTGCGGATCGAGGACATCCGCATTGTGCGCCGCGACGGCGCGATCGCCGGCGTCATGGGGTTGTGGGATCAGAGCGCGTACAAGCAGTCGGTCGTGCGCGGCTACTCGGGATGGATGCGGATCGCTCGGCCGTTTCTCCCGCGCGTAGGCGAGAAAATTCGCAGCGCGTATGCCGCGCTGATCTGCGTGACGGACAGTGACATCTTCGCCGATCTGCTGCGCGAGATCATCCATCTCGCACACTTAAAAAGCTTCGACTATCTCCTGATCGGTTTGGACGCGCGCGATCCTCTTCTATCGATTGCCAGCGCGCATCGGCATTACGCGTATCCAAGCCGGCTGTATCTCGGCTCGTGGTCTAACGGAGGCTTGCATGAGCAGCTCGATCAACGTCCCGCTTACGTCGACATCGCCACACTTTGACGCGGTCGAGCGGCGGCTCACCGGCTCAGTCGTTTCACGCACGACCGTCGAGGAGCGCGACGAGATGTATGCGCTCTTCGAGTCGTATTTTGCGGGGACCGCACGCGCGCGATTCGAGTCGGATCTCGACGAGAAAGACGGCGTCATTCTGCTGCGCGATCGCGATCGCATCTGCGGTTTCTCGACGTTCAAGTGGATTGACGACGGCGAGATCGTGGCGTTTTTCTCGGGCGACACGATCGTCGATCGCGAGTACTGGGGCGAAACGGTGCTGAGCCGCATGTGGGCGAAGATCGCGTTTGCGAAAGCAGATCAGACTGACCGCAAGGTCTATTGGTTCCTGATCTCTTCGGGCTACAAAACATGGCGCTTCCTGCCCGTCTTCTTTCGCGAGTTCTATCCGCATCCCGAAATGCCGACGCCCCCTCACCTCCAGCAGGTGATCGACGACCTCGGCGCTCGCAAATTCGGCGATGAGTATGCCGGCGGCATCGTTCGCTTTCGCAACGCGACTCCGCTGCGGCGCGGCGTCGCCGAGATCACCGAAGAGCGTTTGCGCGATCCGCTGATCGCGTTTTTCGCGCGCGCGAATCCGGGACACGCAAACGGCGACGAGCTCGCGTGTCTGACTGAGGTCTCCCGCGCGAATCTCACACGCGCCGGCCAGCGGATGCTTCGGTGATCTGCGGACTCGCAAACTCGCTGTGGCTCGCGGGATGCCTGCCCGAGCTGGCGCGCTTTCGCCGCGCGACGACGCATGTCCGCGAGGAGCAGGAGAAAATTCTCTTCCGTTTCCTGCGCGGCGAGAGCGATTTTGCTAAACAGCATGACTTTTCATCCATCAAAACCATACGTGATTATCAGCAGGCCGTCCCGCTGCGGAGGTATGAAGACTTTCAGCCGTGGATCGACAGGATTGCAGCCGGCGAGAAAAACGTGCTCACGCCGGAGCGCGTCGATCTGTTCGAGCCGACGAGCGGATCGTCGGGCGCGACGAAGCTGATTCCTTACACCGCGTCGCTGCAACGCGAGTTCCAGCGCGGCATTCGAGCGTGGATCGCTGATCTCTTTTTGCACGATCCGCAGTTGATGTTAGGTCCGGCGTATTGGTCGGTGAGCCCGCCGGTCGCGCGCCGAAAAACCGACGGAGGAATTCCTATCGGCTTCGACGACGATTCGGCGTACGTCGGCGGATGGCAGCGGCGGCTCGTGCAGAAGGTCACGGTCAAAACGCCGACGAGCGATGTGCGTCTGATTTCGATCTGGAATCCCACATTCCTGTCACTGCAGGCCGATCGTCTGCCGGCCTTGCCGAATTTGCGCGTGATCAGTTGCTGGACGGACGCCAATGCCGCGGCGCCTGCCACCCATCTCGCAAAGCTTTTCCCGCACGCGAAAATTCAAGGCAAAGGACTGATTGCGACTGAAGGCTTCATCTCGTTTCCAATGAACGGGCATGAGGGCACAGCGCTCGCGATCCGCTCCCATTTCCTCGAATTCATCCCGCTCGGCAGCGAGACGGCACTTCTGGCGGATGAGCTCGATGCCGGTCAGCAGTACGCGGTCGTCATCACGACCGGTGGCGGCCTCTATCGCTATCAATTAGATGATGTGATCGAAGTCGCCGGCCGGATCGGTCAGTGTCCGCTGATCCGTTTCGTCGGACGACAGGGACTCGTCTCCGACTGGTTCGGAGAGAAATTGAACGAAGCGTTCGTCGCCGGCGTGCTGCGCGAATCGCTCCGCAACGCGCCGTCGTTTGCGATGCTGGCGTGCGACACCGACATCCCGGCCTACGTTCTCTACATCGACGGGGACATTCCCGATGAGGCCGCGGAGGATATCGACACGCGCCTGCGCCGCGCCTTCCACTACGACTACGCCCGCTTCCTCGGCCAACTCCAACCGCTCCGAATTTGCCGCGTCGAGCGCGGCGCTGAGGCCTATCAGCAATTCTGCATCCGCAGCGGACAGCAGGCCGGCGACATCAAGCCGCTGGCGCTCGATCGGCGGAACGGGTGGTCTCGCGTCTTCGCGAAATGTGATACGAATCTGTCATGCCGAACTACCAGCTCGCGCAAGTCAACATCGGACGCATGAAGGCGCCGCTCGACGATGCGGTCATGGCCGGCTTCGTCGGAAGACTCAACGAGATCAACGCGCTCGCTGACGGCAGTCCTGGATTTGTATGGCGACTGCAGACCGAAGCCGGCAACGCGACGTATCTGCGGCCGTACGACGACGATCGGATTATCTTCAACTTCTCGATCTGGGATTCGATCGAATCGTTGCGGGCATACGTTTACAAAACGGCGCATGCCGAGTTGCTTCGCCAGCGCCGCGATTGGTTCGAGCACTTCGACGGCGCATTCCTCGCGCTGTGGTGGGTTCCGTCCGGCCACATTCCGGGCATCGACGAAGCGAAAAAGCGGCTCGCGCATCTCGAGGAGCACGGCCCGACGCAATTCGCATTCACATTCAAGACGACGTTCCCGCCCGACGAGCGCTATCTCGAGACTTTCGACTGGTCGGTTTTCAAACCGTGCGCGATGTCAACGGGCTGACCCTCACATCCTCCCCGCCTCGACATCCTTGATGAACTTCACGAGCTCGCGAAAGTACGTCTGCTGATCGTCGTACATCTCGAGATGGCTGCCCTTGGTGATCACCACGCGTGATCGCGGGATGAGTTTGCCCATCCGCCGGATGTCATCCGGATTCATCGTGCCTTTTTCGCCGGCGATGATCAGCGTCGGCACCTTGATCTTCGGCAGGTCGGCCCAGCGGTCCCATTTCTTGAAGTTGCCGGTGATCACGAATTCGTTCGGCCCCTGCATGATGTTGTAGATCTTCGCATTGAATTTCTTGAATGCGCGATCGACCGGCTCGGGCCACGGCTGCAGCCGCACGAGATGCGCGGCGTAGACCTTCCCCATCATGATGTTCTGGTATTCGGGCGCGTCGTAGTTGCCGGCGGCCTCGTATTTCGCGAGCGTTTTTCGATCTTCCTCGGACAGTTCCGCGAGCAGTTTCTGCGCATACGCTTCATACGCCGGAATGCCGGCCGTCATGTCGGAGATGATCAGTGCCTTCAGGTGATCCTGATGCGCAAGCGCGTACTCGATCCCGAGCATGCCGCCCCACGAGTGACCGAAGAGATAGAACTTGTCGAGGCCGAGACCTTTGCGGACCTGCTCGACTTCTTCGCGGTAGCGATCGACGGTCCACAGCGAGTCGTCATTCGGCTGATCGGAGTTTCCGACGCCGAGCTGATCGTAGTAGTAAAACTGCACGCCCTGCTGCGGCAGAAAATCTTCGAAGCATTCGAGGTAGTCGTGCGGAAAACCGGGGCCGCCGTGAAGCGTCAGCATCTTCACCGGTCCCTTGCCGACGCGATCGGTCCACACGTGATACTTCCCATCGACTTCGATCATCCGGCTTCCGCCGGTGAGCACGGTGGCAGCGAGAATTGCGGCTATCAGTCTCATGTTCGTGCGATTCTAACGATTGCGGTAAGCTTCCGCCTCACCGCCCGAAATAGGAGACCACCATGCCCCGAATCGTAAAGTGCGGACTGATTCAGACCGCGCTCGCCGCAAAGACCGACGAGAGTCTCGACAAAATTCGCGACGCGCAGGTCGAGCGGACGCTCAAGTACGTCGACCAGGCCGGAGCCGAAGGCGTGCAGATGCTCTGCATGCAGGAGATTTTCACGGGACCGTACTTCTGCGCTGAACAAAATCCTCGCTGGTACGACGCCGTCGAAAAGATCCCCGACGGCCCGACGACGACGCTGATGCAGGAGTACGCGAAAAAATACAGCATGGTCATCGTCGTCCCCCTCTATGAAGAAGATGGCACCGGCATTTACTACAACACCGCCGCTGTCATCGACGCCGACGGCAGCTACATGGGCAAATACCGCAAGAACCACATTCCGCACACCGCACCGGGCTTCTGGGAAAAGTACTACTTCCGCCCCGGCAACCTCGGATATCCGGTATTCGACACGCAATACGCGAAGGTGGGCGTCTACATCTGCTACGACCGTCACTTTCCCGAAGGCGCGCGCGAGCTCGGACTCAATGGCGCCGAAGTGGTTTTCAATCCGTCGGCGACCGTCGCCGGACTCTCCGAATATCTGTGGAAGCTCGAGCAGCCGGCGCACGCCGTCGCGAATGGATATTTTGTCGGCGCGATCAATCGCGTCGGTTACGAAGCGCCGTGGAACATCGGCGAGTTTTACGGACAGAGCTACTTCTGCGATCCGCGCGGACAGATCCTGGCGATGGCCCCGCGCGATAAGGATGCGCTGGTGACCGCCGAGCTCGATCTCGACAAGATCCGCGAAGTCCGGCACACGTGGCAGTTCTATCGCGACCGGCGGCCAGAGACGTACAGCGGGCTGGTTCGACTGTAGTCTCTTCGCCCTGCTTGCAGTTCCCTCAACATCCGCCCCGCCGAACTCCGCCGAAGTAACGCGTCAGAGGCGTCGGCCGCCGCGCCTTCAGCACATTGTTGACCCAACCATCGATGCCGCCGCGCAGCAGATAGACGGCGCCGTCAGCGTGCACGACGATGGCGCCGCGCGGCTCGCTCTTCACGTTTTGTGAGCCGGGCACGTGCACCGTCGCGAACTCCTGCGCCGATCGCGTGTCGACGATTTCCAGACCGGACTTCCCATCCTTGATCCATGACGCGAGCTGCATCGGATCGACGTATCGCGTCAGGTACGGCGAGCCGGCGGAGGCAGTCACCAGAGCGATGACTGCGAATACCGGGGCGGCGCGCCGAAACGCGAACATTCCGGCGAGCACCAGTACGCCGACGATGACGCCGTATGGCACATGGAGTAGTTGCGGCACAGTCCACACGCCGAAGCTGGTGCTTTCATAAAACTGGCGCAGCGACGCGAAGCTCAATCCGGTCAGCAGCACACCCGCGAACATTCCCGTCATCACCGCGAGGCCGTCTCCTCGTCCGGTCGCCGCTGCCACGCAGGACGTGCCGGGAAAAAGACCAGCGACGAGAAATCCGACTCCGAAGATCGCACCGCCCGCGATCTGCGGCAGTAGAAATGTTTCCGGGACGTAGACGCTCGCGAGATCGAGAATGCCGAGGCGGCCTAACCAGAATGCCCCGGTCATGGCGGTGACGATCGCCGTGAACATCACCTTCATCACCGTGAAGTCGGTGAGATAGAACTGCCCGGCGAGCTTCGGCGCGCTGCCGAGGCCGGCGCGTTCGAGCACGAAGCCGAACGCGATGCCGATGAGAAGCGCGACAATCAGCGCCACACCCACCTCATCGCCGGCGCGAGCGCCAGCGCGACTGCGAACATCGCAAACATGAATGCCCAGCTGCCGACGCTGAGCAGCGTCCGCGAGCCAGACCGTTCCGAACGGAAGCAAAATGCCGCCAAGACTCGTTCCGGCGACGGCCAGGCCGCTGATCCTGAACGTGCCGCAGATTGACTTCGAGCCCGGCGACGAAGAGAAAGCAGATCAGACCGAGCTTGACGACCGCTTCGCGTCCGATCGCCACGACTCCGGCGGCAGGAAAAAGCCATTGCTCGAATCCTGGCGCGATGCGTCCGAGAATCGTGGGGCCGAGAACGATGCCGCCGAACAGCTCGCCGATGACCATCGGCATCTTCAGCCAACGCGCCCCAGCATGGCCGCCGCCTGCAGGAGGAGAAGGACCGTCTCTTCGTGGGTCAAGCGCCCTCAGGATAGACGAGTGCTGAGTGCTGAGAGGGCGAGGCTCAGCACTCAGCACTCAGCACTCAGCAC
>JALYZI010000226.1 GCA_030948915.1 Acidobacteriota bacterium | reverse complement strand
GTCGTAGGATTGACAATCGTAAATCTCTCGCAAATTGTTTGTGCCGTCACTTCATTAGATCCGGAAGGATCCACCGCCGTTCCAGAATGTTCGGCAAGATCCATGCGATGGCGGGCATTCTCGATTGCGCCGGCGAAATCTTCGTCACAACGGCAGTGCACGCGAACCAAGCCTAACATATCGATAAATTGAATCGGATTGTTCAGGACATAACTATAGAGGTTGTTTCCCGCGATCAAGCCAACCGGGTCTCGCTGCGTATATTTCCCCCAAGAAGAACGATACCACCTAAAGATGTTGATCACGCCCGGTAGCCTAAGACCGGTCTTAGTCGCTGCCTTTTTCGTGAATCAGTTCGTCGCCGCCAACTTTCACCTGCTGTTGCTCATCGCGCAAAACAATTGTCCTGACGATGGTTTGATAGCCAGCCTTTGAGATCACTAGAATGTGCTTTCCTGGCTGAAGCTCAACATAAACCTTTGCTGCCTTAGGTTTTGGATCACGCAAATGCAGGACACTGCGCCACCGTGGCCGGTCGATCAGCGTGTCCGGCCACAGCGTCCGTTCGTTGATCCCGTCGACGGTCAGACTCGCCCCGATGAGTTCCGTAGGTGCGGTGATGACAACGTTGGGGTGTTTCGGAATTTTCTCCACGTGAGAATATTCGAAGGGCGTCCCTTCGGACGACCACGCGCTGATAACAATTGCCAGCATTAAGGCACCTCGGAGTTGCGTGAGGTTCATCGTACTCGTACCGACAGATTTCCTCTCCCTACGCGTGCACCTAAAACACGCGAACCGTTTCTTTTCAATCGAACCAACCGAACCATGGTCGCCTGTCCCAGCATCGAACCCGTGTCGGCGGTAGCCTATTTTCAGAGTCAAAGATGCCTTCGCAAAATTCTTCACAGTGGCCACAGGGTGGTCTGTCGATTCTTTGGTAAACGGCGATGAACCGGTCGGACAAGTCTTCGCAAAGGCCTGCCCACGTGCACACACTCGCCCACCTGCCAAGACCCTCTCGACGATAGTCGGGAAATTGAGGATCGCCCCTATCAAAACGAAATCTCTCCAGCCTACACTCCACGGGCCTCTGGCCAGAGGGGTCGCTTGTCGCGGTCGGAGAGTCATTTACGTATGCGTATGCGTTCGCGACACTCCGTCGAACCTCCCGCGTGCCGAGATGGGTTGAATAAGAGTTACCCAATCCGTCGACGCCGATTGGATCTACCTGCGTAAACCTTCCCCAAGCTGAGCGGTACCACCTAAAGATGTTGTATCGGCGGTCGGTCGCTCCGTTTCCGCCTGAGTCGAGTTGTTCGTCCTCTTGTCCAGGGAACCGCAGCGGTTGATGCGCGTTGCCTGAAATGCGCGATTTGTAGATTTTGCCGTACGGCTCGTGCTCGGCGCGCCAGTCGACTGCTCCGCTACTGTCGGTTTGCAGGACGGGCGTGCCGAGATGATCGTTGAAAGTCCAGTACGTCGTTGTTCCTATGAATTGGGCGACCGGTTGTCCGCCGAACCATGCGTATTCGTATTGAATAGCGGGGGTTGCGCTCGCGGTTAGTTGCGTCTCGGCGAGCAGATTCAGCTCTGGTGCGTAGAGCGAGTATCGCGTGAGCGTGGGTGGAGTCTCGCCGGAGCTGGCCATTGAGGGCAATGAAGCGTATTGCGGTTCGTTGCCCCGGCGTCTCAGAGCTGCGAAGCCGCCCGTATTTTTCCCGATGCGATCGAAACACGCCTTGCCGGAGTACATCGAAATGTTGAACCCTGATATCGCGCCTGTGAATCCCATCGTCGCAACCGGCATCGTCAGCTTTACCCACTGCCCGCTTGCAGGAAGCGGTCCCATGTAGAAGCGGCTCGTACCCGACGTACCCTGGTTGATGAGGTCCTCTCCCCAGTATGCCCAGTGACTCCAGTTCGGGTCTGCCCAGCCGATCATGATCTCGAGCGGCGGGTCGCATGGATCGATCAGCACGTATGCGAAGAGCTCGTCGCCAGCGTTTCCGTTGACGGTCAGCGTCGTCGTCGCGGCGTCGAACCAGCGCTGCGAGTAACCGCGTTGCGAAGGTCGCGTCGTGGATTGCGCTCCGCTCGCTTTTTGCGTCGTGTCCCACGTCCACGATGTTCCATGCGTGTCCGCACCCGTCGGAAGATTGTCGTCGATCCAGATCACTTCGTTCGCGCCGAAGCTCGGTGCGGAAGCGATTGGAGTCGTGCACGATGTCTTGCCGGCGCGATCGAACCACGCTCGGCCGCCATAGACCGATACCGCGAGACCGGTGAGGTTGACACCAACGGCGTTCATCGCTGATGCCGGCACTTCGAGCCGGACCCACGATCCGCCTTGCGGCACTCGGCCAGAATAAACGCGATCGCTTCCCGTCCCGTAAGCGAGCAAGTCATCTCCCCAACGCGCCCCTCGGAACGCCGACGAGATCGGCGACCACCGCACGAGAATTTCCTTCGGAGGCTCGCACGGATCCACCATCACGTAGACGAATAGTTTGTCGCCGGCCGCCGGCGTCATCGGCGTCGATGCTCCGTCGAATGAGACATCAGCATTGGTCGTCGAATACAACCGGAACGATTGCGTCCCGCTCGCGTACTGCGTGGTGTCCCAATTCCAGGTTCCGGTTGGAACCGCACCGGGCGGAATGCTGTCATCCACAAAAACAGAGTCGCCGCTCGGGAAGCTCGTCGGCGGAGTCGCGACCGGCGCCGTGCAACTCGCCTTTCCGGCACGATCGAACCACACGCGTCCACCGTAGACCGACACGCCGATTCCATTGATCGGCCTTGCGCTCAGATTGATGAGCGACGCCGCAACCTCGAGACGGATCCAGTTGCCCGTGGCCACCGGCACGTCTCCGACTCTCCACCGTGCGGCGTCACCCATGATGTCATCGCCCCACACGGCGTGATGGTCCCAGTTGCCGTCGTTCCAGCCGATCATGATTTCTTTCGGCGGATTGCACGGATCGACGTACGCATAGATGAACAACAGATCGCCCTCGGCTGGCGTCAGCGTCGCCGTCGCGCCATCGAAGTAGTGCTCGTGTCTTCCCGTGATTGTCGGGTCAACGGTCGATTGCGTTCCGCTGGCTTTCTGCGTCGTGTCCCACAGCCAGGTGTTGTGCAGGCTGGCTCCGGCCGGAGGGGCGTCGTCGAACCAGACTGTTTCGGTGGTTGGAAATGATGCCGGCGGTTGTCCGATCGGAGTGGTGCACGGATTCACGGTCATCGGTGCCGTCTTCGTCACGCCGCCGAATACCGCGGAGATGGTCGCCGCTGCTGCAGTGGTGACTGCTTTGGTTTTGATCTCGAAGCTCGCGCTGGCCTGGCCTTGATTCACCATGACGCTGCTCGGCAACGAGGTTACCGATGTGTTGGTCGTGGACAGCGACACCGAGGCGCCGCCCGCACCAACCGACCCTCCGAATGTGACCGTTCCGGTGGCGCTGAGCGGACCGGAAACCGCTGAAGGTGTCACGGTCAGCGAAGAAAGTCCTGCCGCACCCGGCTGCACGGTCAGTACGGCTCCGCGAACTGTTCCGAGCTGCGCAGTGATGGTGACCGGCGTGGTGGC
The DNA here is from genome assembly GCA_030948915.1 of Acidobacteriota bacterium. Classification (GTDB taxonomy): domain Bacteria; phylum Acidobacteriota; class Thermoanaerobaculia; order Gp7-AA8; family Gp7-AA8; genus Gp7-AA10. Next base: position 62 of record JALYZI010000226.1, on the reverse strand, counting down.
GATGATTGAAGCGATCGTTGTGACTGTGAACGTCGCGGTCGTCGCTGCTTCGGCAACGGTGA
>JALYZI010000223.1 GCA_030948915.1 Acidobacteriota bacterium | reverse complement strand
GAGATTAACAGACCTGACGCCCGACGCCTGACGCCTGACGCCTTAGAATGTTTGTGATTCCAATCGCGTTGAGCCCAGACGGATGAAGGTCAAACGCGCAGAGAAGTACGGGTTCTGCTCCGGTGTACGGATCGCAGATTTGAAAGTGAAGCGATTCGCCGCCGCCGGAGGGCGTGGCGCAATCCTTGGACAGGTCGTGCACAACGAACGGGTGGTGGAGGAGATGGACAGGCTGGGCGTGCGCACCGTCGAAGAAATCACCGCGGTCGAGGAGCCCACGATCGTCTTCTCGGCGCACGGCGTCCCGCCCTCATTTCACGACCGCGCCAAATCGGGCGGACTGAAAATCCTCGATACGACCTGCAAGTTCGTCTACGACATCCATCGCGAGTCGAAGCAGGCATTTGAAAACGGCGACCACCTCGTCTTCATCGGCGATCCGAAACATCGCGAGGTCATCGGCTACACGAACGATCTCGATCCGGCGACCTATCACATCGTGTCGACCGCCGAGTCGGCGGCCGCGGTCGACTGGTCGCAATACGACAGGATCAAAATCTTCTATCAGACCACGCTCAATGCCGAGGAGTTCGAGGACGTGGTGCGGACGATCGAGAGGGTTGCCGCGCGCGTCGATCGCGCCGACACAATCTGCTACGCGACGAAAGAGAATCAGGATGCTGCTCGTGTGCTGGCGCTCGACCCCGAAGTCGATGTCATCATCGTGATCGGCGGAAAGAAAAGCGCGAACACTAAACATCTCTGGGAAATCTGCAGGGAATCGAAGCCTTCCTACCTGATCCAGGGGGCGGACGATCTGGAGGCGACATGGTTCGACGGGGCGGAAGTGGTGGGTGTGACGGCCGGATCGTCGACGCCCGATTACGTCATCGACGAAGTGGAGCACCGCATCGGAACATTCTGAAACGGCGCAATATCGACCGCGCGCCTGACGTTTTACGGACGCTGATGAGGGTTATTCGTAGTGTAATCATCGTGTGTACGATCGCTGCCGTACCGGCCATGGCGGCCGCGGCCGATCTGAACTGCAAAGGTCCCGGCAACGTCGAGGAGTTCCGCTACTCCTGGCGGATGCGCGGCGGCCTGGCGTGGGTCGCAGGACTCGTTTTCCCGACTTCCGGCGTCGGCGAGCTCAAGACGACGTTTCCTCAGGGCGCGGATCAGTCGATCAGCAGCGAGCTCCTCATTCAGCCGAACGATCGCCGCAGCGGCTTCTTCGTCTACCAATCGGAGATGGATACCACAGGCCAGAAGACGCTGATGACGTATCACGGTTATGCGTGGAAGAATAAGTCACGTAAAGAGCGTACGATATTTGATTACATTAAACGTATAGCTCATGTTCACAAGGAGACACCCGAGAAACAGTGGGATCGCACCGATACTTTGCCCGCCGACGCGCTCCGGGATGTTCTGACGGCAATCTTCTTCCTGCGACAGAACGCCACCACGATTCAGCTTCCGATCACGACGCGCATCTACTCCGACGGCAAGTCGTATCCCGTCATCATCCGTTCGGCCGACCGCCGCACCTTCAACATCGAAGACCAGCAGGTCAACGCCCTCGGATTCGAAATCGTCGATGCGCCGGGCGGCAGCCGCAAGTGGCCGGGCGGCGTCAAAGTCTGGGTGTCGGACGATCAGCGGCGGATCCCGTTCCGGATCGATATCGATCAGAGCATGGGATCGCTGCAGCTCGATCTGAAATCGGTCGAAGCCTGCGCATTCATGCAGGCGGCCAGCGCCCGCTAGACTCGCGCGCCGGCGACCGGCCAGATGCTCAGGCCGCAGAAGAGGCCCACCAGGTCCAGCAACTCCGCGACGTGGAAGGGCTTCTCGAGGATGACCGCCGGTTTGAGATCGTCATCATTCGGATCGAGCTTGTAGGCCGTGATCACGATCACCGGCAGCTCCTGACGCATGGCGCGGAACCAGCGCAGCCACTCGCGTCCGTCCATCCGCGGCATCGCGAGGTCGAGGATTACGAGCTGGATGTCGGGATTCTGTTCGACGAGCGGAATCGCGATCTCGCCGTCGGCGGCGGTCAGCACTTCGAAGCCGTAAGGAGAGAGGAGATCGCGATACGAGGCGAGCAGTTTGATGTCATCGTCGATGACAAGCAGTTTTCGAACTTTGAAAGGCGCTCTTCGCGCTCGAATCGTCACCGGTTGTGGACCATCCTAAACCGCTTGAAACTCAGAGGGAAGCTGCAAACGGCGTACCGCGAAGAATCGTGAATCGCGAAGGCTCGAAGCGGAGCGGGATCAGGCGTCCCTTGTGGACGGCAGCGTCACCGGGAAGCGAGACCCGTAAGTTGAGGCCACCGGTAAGGATACCGGTCGCGATCCAGCGTCCTTCGCGGAAGCTGGCCTCCTCGATTCCGAAGATCAGATCCGATTCTTCCCCTTTTCCCGCGATCGAAAAATCTTCAGGCCGCGCCAGCGCGATGCCGCTTCCTTCGAAAGATGCATCGGTCACAGTCCACGATCCGATCGGAGACTCGATTCGCTTTTCGCGAATCGTGATGGGGATGACGTTGACATCGCCGCTCGCCGCGGCTGCGGCTTCACTCGCCGGATTTCGATAGATTCGCGGCGCGAAATCGTTCTGCACGACGCGTCCTTTGTCGAGCACCACCAGCCGGTCCGTCATTCCGAGCTCATTCGCGTTCGCGGGCGCGCTGATCACAGTCGTCCCCATGACGCGCAGCGTGCGATAGAACGCATCGCTCGTGATGGCTGCCGCCGATGGGTTCAGAGGCTCGAGGAGCCGGTCTGCGATGAGGATCGCGGGACGGAGCAGCTCGATTCGCGCGAGATTCGCGATCGTCCGCTCAGTCGAGGAGAGTGACCGCAGCGACCGGCCGGTCAGCTCGCTCAGTCGCCACTTTTCAACCGTCTGATCGTATTCGCGCTGACGGTCGATGCGATCCAGCGAGCGTTGGCGGACGGCCGCGATCAGCAGATGACTGACCGACCATCGCGATGGCGAATCGATCTCCGACGTCGCGAAAAGCAAGGGCCGGCGCGAGGCGGCCAGCTTCGTCACTTCGCGTGCGCCGAGGTGGACGTGTCCGGCGGTGGGGCGGAGGTGGCCGGCGATGATCTGCAGCAGAGTCGATGCGCCTGCGCCCGGCGCTCCGACGATTGCGGTGTGCGTGCTCTTCGCGAAGGTCAGCGTCACGTCGTGCAGTCGATCGTCGAGGGAAATATTTTCAAGGGCGACTTCGAGCACGCGGGCGATTCTAGCCTTTGGAGGTTCTCTGCGAGATTACGGCTTCGGGCGCTGCATCTGTCGCTGGTTCGGCCGTTCGACGCGGTCGATCTCGTTTCGCATGCGGTTCCACTGCGGATCCGTCAGCACGGTTCGCATCTCGACCAGCATCGTCAGCTCGCGATCAAACAGCTTCCCACGCGCGTCGCTGAGCCGTGTCGCAACGCGATGGATTGCCGCGCGATCGAGCTGGGGGCGATCGAGCTCACCACGCAGCGCGATCGCCGACTTGTCGACTTCCGCTTTCAGATCGATCAGATCGGTGGCCGCCGTTCGAAAGATCGATTCGAGCCGATCCTGCTGCTCGTCGGAGAGGTTGAGGGTCCGGACAATCTCAGGCCGGCGCCACCATTTTCCGGGCGGCAACTGCGCGAATGCCCCCGCAGCGACGAAGAGCAACGCCACAAGTATTCCGACCCGGCGGGTCATAGATTCGATCCGCTGTTGTTATCAACCCACGATTCCCACTGCACGACGCTGCCGAAGTCTTTCAATTCATCCGACTGCCACGGATCGGACGCAACTTTGAGGTCGTCGGTCGACGCGACCGGCGCCGGCGAGACGATTACCGCTGGCTTTTTCAATTCCGGCTCGACGCTCTTGTACACGACCGCTCCGCCGAGAACGAAAGCGAGAAACGCCGCGGCGGCAACGCGCGCCGTGCGGACGTTGCGCTGCGACTGCCCACGCGCGTTGTCGACCGCGCGCATGATCATCAAACGCTGACGCGTCCAGAACGTGTCGGGCTTTTCCGCAGGACAGGCCGCGACGTCGCGCAGTTTCTGCGCAAGCCGCCGATACCGATCCCGGCATTCGCCGCATCCATTTACATGCTCGATGATCCCCGACGCCTCGGAGGGCTGCATGTAGTACGTCTCGAGCAGATCTGCTTCGCTAAAGTGTTTCATCGGAGGGTTCCTCTCTCACCGACCCATTCGGCGAGCTCTTTTCGAATCTTGTGAATCGCGCGGAAGAGATGCGCACGCACGGTACCCGATCGCAATCCGAGGAGTACGGCGATTTCTTCGAGCGACCGGTCTTCGTAGTGCCGCAATCGGAAAATGACCTTCTGCTGGGTGGAAAGCATCCGCTCGGCCTTCTCGATCGCCGTGCGCAGCTGATGCGCCATGATCTCGCGCTCAGGATCGGGCCGATCGTCGACCGGCTCGATCCATCCCTCCGGCTGCCCATCTTCGTCTGTTGTGAAAAGACTGACGAAGCGGCGCCGGCGGAGGCTGTCGCGCGAACGGTTGATCGCAATGCGGGTCAGCCAGGTTTCGAATTCCGATCGCCCCTGGAACTTCGCAAGGTGCGTGTAGGCCTGGATGAACGTGTCCTGCGCGATGGTGTCCGCTTCGACTTCGTTGCGGACGATGGCGTAGGCAACGCGGTAAATCTTTCGCTGAAAACGGTCGACCAGCAGCCCGAACGCGCCTCCGTCGCCGCCGAGGGTTCTGGCGATCAATTCGCTGTCGGACGGTGCGTTGGCGTTGATCTGCGTCACGCGAAATGTTGCGACACTTCCCACAGGTGTTGGACGGTGTTGCTACTTCTTTGTTTACAAAGGCCTCAGGCGTCA
>JALYZI010000220.1 GCA_030948915.1 Acidobacteriota bacterium | reverse complement strand
ACCGGTCACCGGCCACCGGTCACTCACACCGCAAGGAGCACTCGCAAAATGAACGTAAAAAAAGTCGCGCTGGCATACTCGGGCGGACTCGATACGTCCATCATCATTCCCTGGCTGAAAGAAAACTACGGCTGCGAAGTCGTCGCGGTGGCCGTCGATGTCGGTCAGCAGGAAGAGACTTCCGGACTCGAGGCCAAGGCCTACGCAACGGGCGCATGCGATTTCTATCTCATCGATGCGAAAGAGGAATTCGCGCGTGACTATCTCTTCCCGGTCCTGAAGGCCGGAGCGATCTACGAAAAAGACTACCTCCTCGGCACTTCGACCGCGCGTCCGCTGATTGCGCGCAAGCAGGTCGAGATCGCGCTGGCGACCGGATGCGATGCCGTCGCGCACGGCTGCACCGGCAAAGGAAACGATCAGGTTCGATTCGAGCTCGCATATCAGGCGCTCGCTCCGGAGCTCAAGATCATCGCGCCGTGGCGCGAGTGGGCGATCACCTCGCGTGAAGACGCCATCGACTTCGCGGCTGCTCGCGGGATTCCGGTGCCGGTCACGAAGAAAGATCCGTATTCGCGCGATCGCAACCTGTGGCATCTCTCGCACGAAGGCGGACCGCTGGAAGATCCGGCGTTCGAGCCGGAAGAATCGATGTTCAGGTTGACCGTCGATCCGATGTCCGCCCCGGAGACGCCGGAGAAAGTCACGATCAGTTTCGAATCGGGTGAGCCGGTGGCCGTGAATGGCAAGAAATTGTCGCCCGCGAAGCTCGTCGAGACGCTCAATGGGATTGGCGGACGCCACGGCGTTGGCCGCGTCGATCTCGTCGAGAACCGCCTCATCGGAATCAAGTCGCGCGGCGTCTACGAGACGCCGGGCGGAACTCTGCTCGTCACGGCGCTCAAAGGGCTCGAGTCGATCACGCTCGACCGCGACAGCTCGCACGAGAAAGAGCGCATCGCGACCCGTTATGCGGAGCTCGTGTATTTCGGTCAGTGGTTCTCGCCGCTGAAGGAAGCGTTTGATGCGTTCGTCAACGCGATCAGCAGCAGCGTGACGGGCGATGTCACGCTCAAGCTCTACAAAGGCAACGCGATCATCGTCTCACGCCAGTCGCCGTACTCGCTGTATTCCGAGGATCTGGCGTCGTTCAATATGCGAGGGTATGACGCAGCCGACTCGGCGGGCTTCATCCGCCTCTTCGGACTGCCGCTGCGCGGGCGCAAGCGCATCGCACCGTTTGCCGTGCGGGACGTGGAAGAGAAGATCGCGCGGTGAAGAAAAACTTATGGGGCGGGCGATTCGAAGGAGAGCCTTCGGACCTTCTTCGTGTATTCAACGATTCCTTTGCGTTCGATCATCAGCTCTTCGCGGAAGACATTGAAGGATCGATCGCGTGGACGCGCGCGCTCGAGAAGTCAGGCGCGCTGACGCGCGAGGAAGCAGAGAAGATTACCGCCGGTCTCGGAAAGATTGCTCAACCAACTTCTTTCGCCGGGCACGAGGACGTGCACTCCTACGTCGAATCGAAGCTGTACGAATCCATCGGCGCTCTCGCAGGTAAGTTGCACACCGGCCGTTCGCGCAACGATCAGGTCGCGACCGATTTGAAACTCTGGTTGAAGCGAGCGTGCGATGCAGCAATTGAGAACGTTCGCGCCCTGGCGCGTACGTTGTCGAAGCGCGCCGCCGAAGAATCTGCGGCTGCGATGCCCGGCTACACGCATTCCAAACAGGCGGAGCCGATCACGTTTGGCCACTGGTGCCTCGCGTATTGCGAGATGCTGCTCCGCGACGTCGATCGGTTCAGCTCTGCGAAACAGCGTGGCGACGAATCGCCGCTCGGATCGGGTGCTCTCGCCGGCACACCGCTCTCGATCGATCGCGATGCGCTCGCGAAGTCGCTCGGCTTTGCGCGCGCGACGGCCAACTCGATCGATGCGGTTTCCGATCGCGATTTCGGAGCGGAGTATCTCTTCTGCGCATCGCTTCTTTTGTCGCATCTTTCGCGATGCGCCGAAGATCTGATTTTTTTCAGTAGCGACGAGGCCAGTTACGTCGAGCTTCCCGATGCGCTGGCGACCGGCTCGTCGCGAATGCCGCAGAAGAAAAATCCCGACGTCCTCGAGCTCGTTCGCGGTCACGCGGCACGCGCGATCGGCGAACTGACCGGATTTCTCGCGTTGCTGAAAGGAATCCCGCTCGCGTATGACAAGGACCTGCAGCTCGACAAGGAGCCGCTTTTTCGAATGCGCGCGACGCTCGCGGTCGCGCTGCCGGCTTTGAGCGCGCTGATCGAAGGATTGAAAGTGAATCGCGATCGCATGCGCGCCGCCGCCGGCGGACCGATGCTGATTGCGACGGCCGTCGCGGACGCGATGGCGTCACGCGGCATCCCTTTCCGCGAAGCGCACGAGAAAGTCGGACAACAGCTCGCGTCAATCGATCAGTTGGCGAAGGAGTACGGCGTCACGCTGGAGGGGATTCTCGCGAAGAAGAATTCTTTTGGCGGAACTGCGCCGGAGAGGGTGAAGGAAGCGGCCGGGAAAGTCGCCGGGAGGGTGGGTTGAAGCTTCCCAAAGGATTCCTGGCCTCCGGCATTCGCGCCGGAATTCGCAAGAAGCGTCCCGACCTCGGCCTCATCATGGCGGAGAGGGGCGCGAGCGCTGCGGCTGTCTTCACGCAGAATCGATTTCAGGCGGCGCCGGTGGTGCTGGCGAAATCATCGCTGAAGAAAACCGGGGGTCGCGTGAAGGCGGTCGTCGTCAACGCCGGCTGCGCGAACGCGGTAACCGGCCGTCCGGGACTGGAGGCGGCCAAGCGCGTTCGCAATCGCGCGGCGGAGCTTCTGCGGTGCGATGTCGACGAGATTTTTCTCGCATCGACCGGCGTGATCGGCGTCGTCCTGCCCGACAAGAAGGTGACCGAGGCGTTGCCGGATGCTGTGGCGAGGTTGTCATCGGGCGGCATCGCGGCGCTGTCCCATGCGATTCTCACGACCGACGTCGGACCGAAAGTCGCGCAGGCGACGTTCGCGATCGGCGGAAAACGCGCGCGCATCGTCGGCGTCGCAAAAGGCGCCGGCATGATTCATCCGAACATGGCGACCATGCTGGCGTTCGTGATGACCGACGCCGCGATCTCGCCGGCAACGTTGCGCAAAGCACTGCGCGAAGCTGTCGATCAGAGTTTCAACGCCATCTCGGTGGACGGCGACACGTCGACGAATGACTGCGTGCTGCTTCTCGCGAGCGGCAAATCGGGCAACGCCGAAAATTCGGATACGACCGATTTCCAGCGCGCGCTCAACACAGTCTGCCGCGAGCTGTCGTGGATGATCGTGCGCGATGGCGAAGGCGCCATTCGCGTGATGGAGCTCGAGGTCCGCGGTGCACGCAACGATCGCGAGGCAAAGCTCGCAGCGCATGCCGTCGCGACGTCTCCGCTCGTCAAGACTGCGCTTCACGGCGGCGATCCGAACTGGGGACGCATTCTCGCCGCGGTCGGACGGAGCGGCGCCCGCTTTTCGGTCCGGCGCGTTTCGCTGAAGGCGGGTCCGGTGATTCTCGTTCGGAACGGCGATCCCGCCGAGTACCGTGAAAAAGATGCCGCCCGCGTCTTTTCCCGCGAGCGCGTTCCGATCACCCTCGACCTCGGCAGCGGAAACGCCCGAGCCCTGATCCTCTCCAGCGATCTCGGTCACGACTATGTTTCGCTGAATGCCGACTATCGCTCATAATTTTGGGCGCGCCCATGGCCACGTTCGAGCGACCCACCAAGATTGGAAAGTACGAGATTCTCGCCACGCTCGGTCGCGGCGGGATGGGTGTCGTCTACAAAGCGCGCGATCCTGTCATCGATCGCATCGTAGCGATCAAGACGATCCTGGTCGGCGAAGAGGTCGACGACGGAGACAATCTCGCGGATCGCCTCACGATGGAGGCACGCTCCGCGGGACGACTGCATCATCCGAACATCGTCACGGTCTTCGATTTCGGAAAAGAAGGCGACCTTTCGTACATCGTGATGGAGTACGTCGAGGGCATCAACCTCGGGCGCGTCATCGACGAACGCCGCCCGCTGCCGCTCGATACGAAACTCAGCCTGCTCGTGCAGATCGCGAACGGCCTCGCGTACGCGCACGAGCGCGGCGTCATTCATCGCGACATGAAACCGGCGAACATCTGCATCGCGTCGCCTGGAACGGCGAAGATTCTCGATTTCGGTCTGGCGCGATTCGACAGCACTCGCCTGACGAAAACCGGATACATGGCGGGCACGATCGCGTACATGTCGCCGGAGCGGCTGGGCGGAACCACCGGCGCGTCGGACGACATCTTCGCCCTCGGCGCCGTCGCGTACGAGCTGTTGACGTATCAACGCGCTTTTCCGGGCGCGACGCCGCCGGAAGTCTTCGGCAAGATTCTCACGCCTGGCCCGCCGCCTGCACCATCGCAGATAGCAGATATTCCGACCGCGCTCGATCCCGTGATCCTGAAAGCGCTGGCGAAAGAAGCCGTTGCGCGGTACGCGACGGCCGCTGAATTCGCCGACGAGCTGCGCCACTTCGTCTCCACCGACGTGCATCGCGTCATGAACGATGCGCCGACAATGGCGCGCCCGCTTGCCGAATTCACCACGCGCCCAACAGGTACAGCTTACGGCGCGCCGAGCATCATCTCGGAGCAGGAAACGGCGATCGTCGCCGATGTCACGACGAAGGGCGCGTCGACGAGCCCCGATCTCGATCTGACTTCAGGGTCAACGGCGGCCACTTCGGTGCAGCCGACGCCGCAGGCGCGATCGCGTAGCGTTTGGATCGCTGTACCGGTTGCACTTCTCGCGATCGTGATCGCCGCCGTGATCTTCTGGCCGCGGCCAGCGCCGGTCGTGAAAACGCTTCCACCGAAGCCGCTGCCGCCAACGACTGCACCTGTTGACCGGGCTGCTGAGAATACGGAATTGCAGCTCGCCAACGCGCGCAGTCTGAGCGACGAGCTTCAACGGCGCGAGCTCAACGCCGGCGAATCGATCGATTTCAGCAAGGCGAAAGGCACGTTGTCGGTCGCCGACCAGAAGTTGAAAGAAAAGGACTATCAGGCCGGAGCGCGTCTCGCCGCTGATGCCATCGCACGTCTTCAGGCTGTGATCGACAGAAATGATAAGCGGCGGCACGAAGCGCCGCCGGAGCGGCCGATAAAAAGAGTGCCTAATCGGCAGCCAGGGCCGGCTCCACAGCCGCCGGTCATCGTCGCGTCGCCGTTGCCACCGCCGCGGATCGAACCGGCTCCCGCTCCCGTTCCTGTTCCTGTTGCACCTGCCCCGGCCCCGGTCCGCGAATCGCTCGAGCGCGAGATCGGCACGTTCATGCAGCAGCTCGCGACCGCCTATCAGACGCGTGATGTCGGCTTTTTCCGCGAGAACTCTCTGCAGTTCAACGAAACGCTGGCAAACGCCGTTCGGCGTTCACCGTCCGTGCGCGTGGAACTGCAGGTGCAGCGCATCGATGCCCGCGATTCGCAGCATGCGAGCGTATCGGTCAAGCGAACGGATTGGTTCCCGGACGCGTCAATTGCTCCGGCGACGCAGTCGTTGATCTACCACCTCGACCGTTCGGCGGGTCATTGGCAGATCGCATCGATCGCGCGCCCGTAACGCGATCAGAGAGGCATCTGCAGCCCGGCCGTGATGACAGCCGTCGGCCGGATGCCGCTCTTGTTCATCGGAACGAGGATGTTGAAGAGCAATGCGCGTTCGCTCGTGAGTTTCCACTTCGCCCCGATCGAGCCGTCGATCTCGGAGTGTCCAATCAACTGTTGATTGCCGAGGGCGGTGCCGCGAAAGAGGGCGGAGGCGTGGGGGCGGATCGCGCCGATGATATCGGTCGTCACAGTAAACCGCGGCGTCGCAGCGATTTCGGTTCCGAAGCGATAGTCGAAGAGATCGAGCTGCGTCTCGCCGAATCGGATTTCGTATCCCGCATTGGCGTGCGGCGTGAACCGGCGAACGGTTTTGGAAAGGATATACGTCGCTTTGAGCTTCATCGCGCCGGTGCCGAGGAAATTGTCTTTGTCGCCGGTGGGGAGGGTGAGGTCGGAGAGAACTGCGGATTCGAAGCTGGCCTTCGGCATCAGACGATACTTTGCGCGCGCGACGATGTCCCCGATTCCAACCGCGGCCGCAGTTCCGAACTGGTCGGGTGTTTCCACGTTCGGATCGAAATAATGCGTCGTCGGGACGCTCCCAGGCGCGACGACCACCAAACCGTGCGTGAAGACCTGGAGATCGTTTCGAACGTACGGAACGACGACTCCGACGTCGAGCTGATTCGTCACGCCATAAACCGCTGCCAGGGCGATCGCCTGACTCTTCAGGCGGAAATGCACGTCGATGTTGACGGTGTCATGCAGATACGGGGCGCTGAGTGGACTGTTCCCTACACATTCCGGCAACAGGCAATGCTTCAGGACGAGTTGGGTGCTATCGCTGCCGTTGATCGTTTCGTAATTCGCGAATGTGTATGTAGCGGAAAAATTCAGCGTGCCCTTTCCCGATGTTGATCCGCGTTCAGACAAAATCGGACCGAGCGCGCCTTCGACGCGCTCGTACGTGCCGGTGGCTTCGCTGAAACGGTACGAGACCAGCCCGACCGATGAGGGGACGGGAATGAAAGACCGCGATTGCAGAGCCGCCTGGAGCGAATTCGTGAAGTTCTGAAAATCTCCGGTCTCGCCGAAGTGCGCTTCGTGACCCGTGCGCGCGAGATCGATTCCATTGCCGCCGTAAAGATTGTTGATGAGTTGACTGAGCGTGTTTCCTCGGACGAACGTGACCTGCTGCGCCTGCAGCGCGGACCCGAAAATCGACAGAGCGAGGGCAAGAAGTCTTGTGCGCGCCATGCTTGCGATTGTACTGTGCGCCGTATGAAACGTCTCATCTGCCTGCTATTCCTGATCGCGATTCCGCTCCAGGCTGCATCGCGGCTTCCCGTTCGCGAAACCCATGTGATGGTCGCCTCGGTGGATGCGATTGCGTCGCGCGTCGGCGCCGACATCATGAAGCGCGGCGGCAATGCAGTTGACGCCGCAGTCGCTGTGGCGCTCACTCTCGCTGTCACCTGGCCCGAAGCCGGAAACCTCGGCGGCGGCGGATTCATGCTCGTGCGCAAGGCCGATGGGACGGAGGAGGCACTCGATTATCGCGAGCGCGCCCCGCTCGCCGCAACGCGCGACATGTACCTCGACGCCAGTGGCGAGATCATCAAAGACGCTTCACTGGTTGGCTACAAAGCGGTCGGCGTTCCGGGAACGGTGGCCGGGCTTGCGCTGGCGCATAAACGCCACGGGAAACTTCCGTGGGCGGATGTGGTTGAGCCGGCGCGCAAACTCGCTGCGGAAGGATTTCCGATCAGCCAGTATCTCGCGCGAAGTCTCGCCATGAAGCGGGTCGTCGAGCGGATGCAGAAGTTTCCCGAGAGTTGGCGGATTTATCAGCGCAACGGCAAGCCTTACCTGACCGGCGAGACGTTTGTGCAGCCGGAGCTGGCGGCGACGCTTGCGCGAATTCAAAAAGATCCAACCGATTTCTATCGCGGAGAAACCGCGCGACTGATTGTTGCCGACATGCAGGCGCACGGCGGGATCGTGACGGCCCAGGACTTCGCGCGGTATCAGCCGAATGTCCGCAAGCCGCTGCACGGAACGTATCGCGGCCACGACATCATCACGATGCCGCCGCCATCATCGGGCGGCATCGCTCTCATCGAGATGCTCAACATGCTCGAGCCGGCGGACATCAAATCGCTCGGCTGGCATTCATCGCAGGAAGTACACGCGCTGGTGGAGGTCATGCGCCGCGCGTATGCCGATCGGGCGAAATATCTCGGCGATACGGATTTCGTCAGCGTGCCGGCGAACGGTTTGATGTCCCGCGCGTATGCCGAGCAGCGGCGAAGAGACATCGATGCGCTGCACGCGACCGACAGCAAAGCCGTTGCGGATGGAGCGCCGGCGCGGTATGAATCGCCGCAGACGACGCATTTCACGATTATCGACGCCGACGGCAGCGTCGTTGCCAGCACTTACACGCTCAATGACAGTTATGGGTCCGCGGTCGCCACGCCCGGAACCGGGTTTCTGCTCAATGACGAGATGGACGATTTCACTTCCAAGCCTGGCGTGGCGAATACCTACGGGCTGATTCAGGGCGAGGCCAATGCGATCGCGCCGCAGAAGCGGCCGCTGTCGTCGATGACGCCGACGATCGTGATGAAGGATGGCAAGGTGCTGTTCGCGGTCGGCAGTCCGGGCGGCTCGACCATCATCAATACGGTGCTGCAGGTCGTCATCAATGTCGTCGACTTCGGCATGAACATTCAGGAGGCGATCGATGCGCCACGGTTCCATCATCAGTGGCTGCCCGACAAGATCAACTGGGAGCCGTTCGAGTTTTCGCGCGATACGACGGATGCGCTGACGAAGATGGGCCACATTTTCAATGAGCGCGCCGACTACATCGGCGACGCGCACGCCATCGGGATCGCAGCCGACGGCGCGCGCCTGGGGGCCTCCGACCCCCGCCGGGGGGGCGTGGCGGTGGGGTGGTAGCTCACATCTTCGGTTCGCCCCTTTTTCTACAAAACGTAGAAAAAAGGGCGAACCGAAGATGTGAGCCCGTAAAATTCCGTAAAATTCCCGCATGGATTTGGATAAGAAGTCGTTGCTGGCCTTTGCCGCGCGCGAGCGCGCCGCGTTCGAACGCACCTTCCAGGAATTCGTCGATATCCCTACCGTCTCCTCCGATCCAACCCGCCAGCGCGACATCCGCCGCTGCGCCGAGTTGGCGGCGCAAACGATCCGCGATTTCGGCGGCGCGCCCGCGATCATCGAGACTGCCGGCAATCCGATCGTGCACGGCCGATTCGATTCGCGCCCCGATGCACCAACGCTCACCGTCTACAACCATCTCGATGTGCAGCCGGCATCGCGCGACACCGAACCGTGGGACAGCGATCCTTTCACCTTCACCAAAGATGGCGATCGTTACCTCGGCCGCGGCACGACGGACGACAAGGGTCCCGCGCTGACGGCACTGTGGGGAATCCGCGCCGCGCGCGATGCCGGTGTGCCGCTGAATCTGCGCGTGCTGTGGGAGCTCGAGGAAGAAATCGGATCGCCGAACTTCGAAGCCGCCATGACGGAGCACAAACGCAAGCTGGCGACCGACTCGGTCGTCGTGTCCGACACGATCTGGGTCGCGCGTAACCGTCCCGCCTGTCCGGCCGGCCTTCGAGGACTCGCGGGTTTCGAGCTCGTTCTGAAGACGGGCGAGACCGATCAGCACTCCGGCACGACCGGCGGCGCCGCGCGTAACCCGATCGGTGAGTTGATGCAGCTCGTCTCGGAGATGTACGACGCGCACACCGGCAAAGTGAAGGTCAAAGGCTTCTACGACGATGCCGAGCAGCCGTCGAAGCGCGAGCTCGATGAATTCCGATCGTCCGGCTTTTCAGTAAAGAAATTCAAGGCCGATCACATGTTCAAATCGCTGCGGACCGAAGATACGATCGAGGTGATGCGGCGGATCTGGGCGATGCCGACGATGGAAGTGCACGGCCTCGTCGGCGGCTACACCGGTCCCGGGATCAAGACCATCATTCCGCCGCACGCGCAAGTGAAAATATCCTGCCGCCTTGTTCCCGACCAGGATCCCAAAAAGATTCTCCGTCTCATGCGCAACTTCGTGAAGGAGCGCAATCCCGATGTCGAATTCATCGAAGACACCGCGATGTATCCGTACAAGGCGCCGATCACCGGGCCACTCGCCGACGCAGTGCGCGGCGCGATGAAATTCGCATTCGGACGCGAGCCCGTTTTTGTGCGCGAAGGCGGATCGATCGGCGCCGTCATCTCGATGGAGCGCTACCTCAAATGCCCCGTCATGTTCCTCGGCCTCTCGCTGCCCGAGCACGGCTACCACGCGCCTAACGAGAATTACGACTGGCAGCAGGCCAGCGGCGGCATGGCCGCATTCGCGAAATACTTCGAAGAAGTCTCAACGCTGTAGCTCGCGAGCGAGGACATCATCGATGCCATCGGTGTTCTGCATGATGGTGTGCGCGCTGAACAGGATGAAGCCGAGCGACTGACGTTCATCGCGCACCAGCTCGAGCTGCCGCGCGATCTCAGCGCGCGTCGCGGGTCGATTGATGCTGATGCCGGCGACGATGCCGCGTCCGAGGCGATCCTGGCGCGACCACCAGTGCAAGAGCGCGGGGAAACTCTGCTCGCGCTTTTCGATCGGCCAGTAGAGCTGCGGCGCGAGGTAATCCACCCAGCCCTCCTGAAGCCACAATCGTGAGTCGGCGTAGATTTTCTCGTACGCATCGAGGCCGCGAATCTGTCGCGGATTGCGCGGCCGCCAGATTCCGAAAGGACTGATTCCGACTTCGACCTTCGGCCGGATCGACTTGACCGTCGCGTAAAGATCGCGCACGAAACGGTTGATGTTGTCGCGACGCCACTCGCTTCGCGACAGCGGTCCGCGATACGCCTGCCACGATGGTTCGTCGGGGAAGTCGAGATCTTTTTCGGGATACGGATAGAAGTAGTCGTCGAGATGCACGCCGTCGATGTCGTATCGGCGGACGACGTCGGCGACGACATCGAGTGCGCGCTGCCGCACCGCCTCATCGCCCGGATCCATCCACACGAAACGGCCGTAGTTGTACGCGCGCAGCGTCGTCGTGGGATTGCCGCGGAACGGGTTGAACCACGCGTGCAGCTCGATGCCGCGGTCGTGCGCCGCCTGAACTGCAAACGCCAGCGGATCGTAATCGGGTGGGGAGCCGAGGAATTGGGACCACGGCTCGAGCGGCGAGGGGTAGAACGCGTCGGCCATCGGGCGCACCTGCAGGAAGATCGCGTTGAGGTGCACGGACGCGGCACGATCGAGAATCGCGACGAGCTCCTGCTTCTGCTCGTCCGACGTCAAATCGCGCCGCGATGGCCAGTCGCCGTTGTTGACCGTGGCGACCCACAGTCCGCGCAACTCCCGGCTGCGATGGGGCAGGGGATTCGTCGTGATGCAGCCCGCCAGAAGAATAAGGATAAGGAGGGGTGGAAATTTGTGGACATAAGTGGCGAATAGTGGTAGAAACGAGCGTTGAACCGAGACAATGGAACTCAATGTCCTGATGGGGCATGCCCCCGCCCGTGTCGACGACAAAGGGCGCCTGAAAATCCCGGCGGATTTCCGGAAGCTCATTGAAGAGAAGTATGGCACCGACTGCTTCATCACGTCGGTCGACGGCGATCACGCGATGGTCTACCCGATGCCGGTCTGGTACGACTTTCAGGCGCGTCTCGCGAAGGTCCCATCGACCTCGATCGCGAAGCAGAAGATGCTCGAACGCGTGAACTACTTCGGCCACGCGGCCGCCATCGACGGCCAGGGCCGCGTGCTCGTCCCGTCAGTCTTGCGCGAAGTCGCCGGCATCGCCGATGACGTCGTGGTTCTCGGCAACACCGATCACCTCATCGTTTGGAATGAAGAGCGGATTCAGAAACGGCTTTCGAAGAGTCCGTTGACACCGGAAGACATGAAGGAATTGGAGTTACACGGGGTATGAGTGGCCGGTGGACGGTGACCGGTGACCGGCCACCGGGAACCGGCCACTGTGCATGAACCTGTTCTTTTAAGAGAGATCGTCGAATTCCTCAGACCGAATCGCACCGACGGAACGCTCGTCGATGCCACAGTCGGGATGGGCGGGCACGCGGAAGCATTGCTCACGCGTTATCCGGCGGCGCGACTCATTGCAATCGATCGCGATCCGCAGGCACTGGAAATTGCGCGTGACCGCCTGAGGAAATTCGAAGAACGCGTGACGTTCGTACAGGGACGTCACGAGAAGCTCATTGACATTCTGAAGCAGTCAAAGATCGACGCCGTCAGCGGTGTTCTCGCGGACCTCGGCGTCTCATCGATGCAGTTCGACGATGCCAGCCGCGGATTTTCTTTCCGCTTCGACGCACCGCTCGACATGCGCATGGGACCCGACAGCACGAGCGCCGCTGAACTGGTCAACACGCTCGAAGAACCCGATCTGCGAAAGATCATTCGCGAGTACGGCGAGGAGCCGATGGCGAGCCGTATTGCACGCGCGATCGTGGAAGCGAGACCGCTCGAGACGACGACGCAGCTTGCGGAAGTCATCCGCAGCGTGAAGCGTGCGCGGCCGAACGACATCGATCCCTCGACGCTCACGTTTCAGGCGCTGCGAATCGCCGCCAACGAGGAGCTGATCGGACTCGATCAGTTCGTGACCGATGCGGTGGGGGTCCTGGAGATCGGCGCCCGCATCGCGGTGATCGCGTTTCACTCCCTCGAAGATCGGATCATCAAGCGGGCGCTTCGACGGCTCGAGGGCGAGTGCATCTGCCCGCCGGATCTGCCGGTATGCGGATGCGGAGCGAAGGAAGTCGTGAAGATTCTCACGAAACGACCCCAGGTGCCGACTGCTTTAGAACAAGGAAAGAATCCGCGATCGCGCAGCGCGAAGCTGCGGGTCGCCGAGAAGCTGTGAAAGCTGGAGGAAACCGGCGAGCAAGGGTGAAGGTTGGGGAAGGGTTGGGCGTGGCGCGGTGATGGGGCTCGGGAGGGGTGGCGCGTGGAGCGTGGGTGTGTGAGGAAGTTTCTCAGTGCCGTGCATGTAGGCAGATCTTCACCCTTGTTTGCCGGCTTCGATCGGCCCCGGAATGTACGCGCAAAAAAAGTCCATCGACAATGTCCACATCGTTCGTGAACGCGACCGTCAGCGGTTTCGCGAACTCTTTGCGGTCCTGGCCCTCGGCATCCCGATCGGCCTCTTCCTGCTGCTCTTCACCTGGCAGAACCTCGAGGTCATCCGTCTCGGACACGCCGCCTCGCGGCTGCAGAACCAGCGCAAGCAGATCGAGAATGAGAACAAGGCGCTGCAGTTCCAGCTCGATCGCCTGACTTCACTGAATTCCGTCGAACAGAAAGCCAAGACCCTCGGCTTCGAGCGCACCGATCCGCGCCAGGTCGTGATGATCGAAAAACCCGCCGACAACCGGCCACCGGCCACCGGCAACCACAAATGAATTCCTCCAATCGCAGGCTTCTGCAGATCTTTGCCTTCCTGGCGGCATGGGCGCTGGTGATCGTCGCGCGCCTCGCGCAGGTGCAGCTCGTGCGTCACGATGAGTACGTCGTGCGCGCGCAAAGGCAGCAGGAGCGCACGCTGTCGCTGGAGCCTGTTCGCGGATCGATCCTCGATCGCAAAGGCCGCGTTCTGGCGGAAAGCGTAGCGGCGGTCTCGGTGTACGCCGATCCGCAGGCGATCGTCGATGCACCCGCGACTGCCCGCGCACTCGCGAAGATTCCCAGTCTCGATTTGACCGCCGATGACATCGAGGAGAAGCTGGCGTCGAACGGCGGATTCGCGTGGATCGCACGGCAGTTGCCGCTCGAAGCTGGCGGCGCGATTCGCAATCTCCATCTGCCGGGCATTTACCTTCTCGACGAACATCGGCGCACGTATCCGAAGGGATCGCTGGCGGCGAATATCGTCGGCTACGTCGGCGTCGACGGCCACGGCCTCGCGGGGATCGAGCACGCATTCGAAACGTCGATGCGCGGCCGGGCCGGCAAAGTCACGCTTCTCCGCGATGCGCGCCGTGGGATGTATTTCGTCGGTGCAGAAGGGGCGAATAAGCCGGTCGATGGCGCCGACGTTGTCCTGACGATCGACTCCGTCATTCAGTTCATCACCGAGCGCGCGCTTGCCAACGCTGTTTCGAAGTGGCATTCCGCCGGCGGAACAGCGGTCGTGATGGATCCGAATGACGGATCGATTCTCGCGATGGCATCGCTTCCGAGTTTCGATCCGAATCACTATCGCGATTTTCCGCCGCCGACGTGGCGCAATCGCAATGTTCAGGAGATCTACGAGCCCGGATCGACTTTCAAGATTGTGACCGCCTCGGCGGGACTCGAGGAAGGCGTCATCACACCGTCCCAGATTCTCGATTGCGGAAACGGCGCGATCCAAATCGGCAACGTTCAGATCCACGAACACGGCGGGAACCGCTACGGAATGATGAGCTTCGAAGACGTGATGCTGCACTCTTCCAACGTCGGCACGATTCGCGTTGCGGTGTCGCTGGGCGATGATCGTTTTTATCGCTACATCCGGCGATTCGGATTCGGCGAGCGCACCGGCGTCGAGCTTCCCGGCGAGACGGCCGGCCTGCTGCGCCGCACTGCGCACTGGTCGCAAATTTCGGCCGCCAGCATTTCAATCGGACAGGAAATCGGCGTGACGCCGCTGCAGGTCGTGACGGCCTTCGCGACAGTCGCCAATGGAGGCGTCCGCGTGCCGCCGCGCATCGTCGCCCGCGTCGTCGATTCGAAGGGCGAGATCGTGTACAAACCAGAACCTTCTCCGCCGGCGCGGGTCATCTCCGAGAAAACGGCGGCGGTGCTCAACGAGATTCTGAAGGCTGTCGTCACGCGCGGAACCGGTGAGAATGCCGCTCTGGAAGAACACATCGTGGCCGGCAAAACCGGCACCGCGCAGAAGTCGATTCGCGGCCTGTACTCCACCGATCGTTTCGTGGCTTCGTTCGGCGGCTACGTTCCGGCCGATCGACCGCGCCTGGCAATTCTGGTGGTCATCGACGAACCCAAAGGCGCCGAATATGGCGGCACGGTCGCCGCGCCGGTCTTCAAACAGATCGCCGAGCCGGTCCTTCGCTACCTCGGCGTTGCGCCGTCGATTCCGTCGCGGACGCTTCGCTTGCAGCCGCCGTTGCTGGCCGCATTTTCGCAAGAGCCTGCTATCAGCGCGCGGATCGGGCGGGTGCCGGATTTGCGAGGGATGGATGCCCGCGCCGCGGTCGCCAACGCGACCGCCGCCGGACTGCGAGTCCGGACTATAGGGAGCGGCGTGGTCCAATCACAAACATCAATCCCCGGTGACGTGCTGTTGCTGCGTCTCAGCGAGGCGTCGCCATGAAACTGCGCGATCTCCTTCGCGAAGTCCCCGTGCGCGCGACGCATGGCGGTCTCGACGCCGAGATCTCGGCGGTGGTGGCTGATTCGCGACTGGCGACGCGCGGATCGCTCTTCGTCGCGATACCGGGTTTTCAGCAAGACGGCGCGAAGTTCATCGAAAGCGCAATCGAGAAAGGCGCGGCAGCCGTAGTGACTACCTCCGCGCCTCGCGCCTCGCGCCCCGCGCCTGTCTTCATCGAAGTCGAAGACGCACGCGGCGCGCTATCTTTGATCGCCGCGAATTTCTACGACCGTCCGGCCGACAAACTCTCGCTCGTCGGCGTCACTGGAACATCGGGAAAGACGACGACCACGAAGATGATCGAGTCGATCTTCGACGCGTCGGGCAAGCCGGCGGGTTTGATCGGCACGATCGAGTATCGCGCCGGCGACGAGCGACTGATGGCGGATCGCACGACGCCCGACGCCGTCATCCTCCAGCAGTGGTTTGCGAAGATGGTCGATGCCGGCGTGAAGCAGGCGGTGATGGAAGTGTCGTCGCACGCGTTGGTGCTGAAGCGAACGTTCGGCATCCGCTTCTCGGCTGCGGTCTTCACGAACCTGTCGCAGGACCATTTCGATTTTCATAAGGACTTCGAGGATTACTTCAAGGCGAAGCGAATGTTGTTCGACCAGATCGACGATCCGAAACACGCAGTCGTCAACACCGACGACGAATACGGACGACGCCTCCTCAAAGAGCTCGGATCGAATCCAATGACGTTCGGCGAACGCGGGGACATCCGCCCCGCGAAGGGATTCGAGATCTCGACTCGCGGGCTGCGCGGCATGCTGCAGACGCCGAGCGGCGACCTCCGCGTTGAATCGAGTTTGTTAGGCCGTCCGAATCTCTACAACTGGATGGGTGCGGCCGGCGCCGCGATCGTGGTGGGAATGACGCATCGGGAGATCGAGGCCGGCATTCGCAATCTGCAGTCCGTGCGCGGCCGATTCGAGTACGTGGAATCGGATGGCGGACCGACGGTCATCGTCGACTATGCCCACAAGCCTGACGCGCTCGAGAAGCTGTTGCATGCCGTCCGCGACCTCGCGGCCAAGAAGCGCGTGGTCGTCCTCTTCGGATGCGGCGGCGATCGCGACAAGGACAAGCGGCCGAAGATGGGCCGCATCGCGACCGAGCTCGCCGACTTCACGATTCTCACCTGCGACAATCCGCGCAGCGAGAAACCGGACGCCATCCTCGACGACATCGAGCGCGGCGCGCGGAGTGTCGGCGGCAAATACGCGCGCATCACCGATCGCCGCGACGCGATCGCGCGCGCGATCGACGACGCCTCGGAAGACGACGTCATCGTGATCGCCGGCAAAGGGCACGAAAGCTATCAGGTCATCGGCGATCAGGTCGTGCATTTCGACGATCGCGAGGAAGCCCAGATTGCACTGAAAAAGAGACACGAAAAAGAGGCTACGAAAGCGTAGTAAAATTACTCTTGAAATTACATACGAAAACGTTTTATGATGCAGCGCGCCGGAACAGATGCTTTGTCCCGGCTCCGTCGGTCCGTTTCAGAGTGGGTGGACGGATGGTGATCGCCAGGCAGTCGTGGGGGAAGGGGAGCGATCGCCGAGGACGAAACGCGACGGGGCCGGGAGAGAGCGTTGCAGTGACCGGTGGCCGGTGCCCGGTGCCCGACAAACAGATTAACCGGCAAC
>JALYZI010000217.1 GCA_030948915.1 Acidobacteriota bacterium | reverse complement strand
GTTGCCGGTTGCCGGTTGCCGGTTGCCGGTGCAGTCCGTCGGCAACCGGTCACCGGCCACCGGCCACCGGCCACTTATGGACTTGGCGCGCGCCATCGCATGGCGATATCTGAAACGTCCAACTGACGCGCTGGTGTCAGCGGTCGGGTTCGTATCCGTCTTCGGACTCGTCATCGGCGTGATGGCATTGGTGATCTCGATGGCGCTGATGACGGGATATCGCGGCGATCTGCAGCGGAAACTCCTCGCCGGAAACGCGGAGGTGTTCGTCTACTCCGTCGGCGCGCCGATCAACAACACCACACGACTCCTCCAGACGGTGCGAACCACGCCCGGCGTCGCGGAAGCCGCCCCTGTACTGATGCAGCACGCGCTCGTGACGACCGAGAAAAACACCACCGGAACGGAAGCGATGGTCAAGGGCATCGAGCCGTTGCGCGCGCGGGAGTCGCAGCTGCTCGCGAAAATCGTCGGAGCATCCGGCAGCTTTTCGACATCAGAGGGTGAATCGGGAGTTGCGATCGGAAAATATCTCGCGACGAAGCTGGGCGTCCGTCCCGGGACATCGATCAGCATCACCGTGCCGACGGAAAACTCGGGGAGCATGCTGCCGCGCAGCGCGTCGTTCGTTGTCACGAATGTCTTCGACACCGGCTTTTACGAATACGACGCACGGTGGCTTTTCATCGATCTACGCGACGCGGAACGGCTGCTCGACATGCCCGGTTCCGCGAATCTCGTCGAAGTAAAACTCGTGCCGGGCGCATCGCTCGACGACGTTACGCGCGCGATCGAACGCCGGACCGATCGGCGCTACGCCGTCAGCGACTGGCGCGAGATGAACCGGCAGCTCTTCTCGATGCTCAAGATTCAACAGCTGGTGCTCTTCATCGTGATCGGCCTGATCGTGTTCGTGTCGACGTTCAACATCGTCTCGACGCTGATCATGACGGTGCACGAGAAGCGGAAGGAGATCGGCATCCTCGCGTCGATGGGAGCGCAGCCGCGGACGATCCGCAGAATTTTTCTGTGGTACGGCTCGATGGTCGGCTTCTTCGGCACCGCCCTCGGCGTCATTCTCGGCGTCGTCATCTGCTGGATCGTCACGCGCTTCCGGATCGTCTCGTTCCCGCCCGAAATCGCGGAGGTCTATTTCGTGTCGTCGATTCCGTTCATCACGCGCGGCATTGACCTCACGATCATCTCCGCCTTTTCGCTGGTGGTCTCGTTCCTGGCGACGATCGTTCCGTCGATGCGCGCGGCGCGACTCAATCCGATCGACGCGTTAAGGCATGAATAGGCTCCAGCGACACCAACTCCAACTCGCCGATCTCCTGCTCGAGGAACTGGCTGGCAATTCGGCGAAATCGCTCGGCGGCATCCGTGACCAAAAACAAATGCCGCGGTTCGCCGTTCGCGGCTGGCGCTGCGCGCAGCACTGCTTGCGCCGTCGTCTCGGCGCTGTCGACGATCGCGACCTGATCGCCGACAACATGCTCGATCGTTCCTCGCAGGATCGGATAGTGCGTGCACCCGAGGACGAGCGTATCGATGCCGGCATCGAGGAGCGGCTTCAGATAAATCTCCGCAACTTCTCGGGCAACGTGCGTGTTGGCCCAGCCCTCTTCCGCGAGTGCCACGAAAAGCGGAGCGGCGGATTCGATCACTTCGACGGACGGCTTGATCTGCTGAATCGCGCGCGTGTACGCCCGCGAATTCACCGTCCCCTCGGTTGCGATCACGCCGACGCGTCCCTTTGTCCTTGCGGCTGCCGCCTGCGCACCGGGCTCGATCACGCCGATGACCGGAATGTCGAGCGCTTTCTGCAGCGCCGGCAATGCCGCCGACGTGGCAGTGTTGCACGCGACGACCAGCATGCCGATGCCGCGCCCAACGAGATGATTGGCGGCCTCCATCGCGTAGCGCTGCACGATTGCGGGCGATTTCGTTCCGTACGGCACACGCGCGGAATCGCCGAGGTAGATGAGCGGCTGGTGCGGGAGGGCGCGGGCAATTTCGCGGAAGACCGTCAGTCCGCCCACTCCGCTGTCGAAAACGCCGATCGCGCTATTCGGTGGCGCTGTCTCCCGCTGCAAATCCCGCTCCCCCTTCGCGCTTGATCCCGTACTGCTCGATCTTCTTGTAAAGATTCGATCGCGGCGTGTCGATCGCCTCGGCCGTCTTCGAAACGTTCCAGCCGTGCTCGCGAAGCTTCGCGAGGATGAACGCCTTTTCCGCTTCGTCTTTGAATTGTTGCAACGTCGACAGCGGCATCGCGCTGCTGATGATGTCGGTCGCGGCGCGGAAGAATTCTGCCGGAAGATCGGTGACGTCGATCGTGTCGGACGGGACCATGATGACGATCCGCTCGATCATGTTGCGCAACTCGCGGACATTGCCGCGCCAAGACGCATCCTGCAGCGCGCGCAGTGCCGCCGGCGTGAATTTCTTCGGATGCTTGTTGTGCTCCTCCGCGAACAGGGCCGCGAAATGCTGGGCCAGGACCGGGATGTCATCGCGACGCTCGCGCAACGGCGGCGTGCGAATTGGAATCACGTTGAGCCGGTAATAGAGGTCCTCGCGAAAACGGCCGCCGCGAATTTCCTCCACGAGGTCTTTATTCGTCGCTGCGATGACGCGCACATCGACTTTGATGACGGTCGCCGACCCGACCGGCTCGACTTCACCTTCCTGCAACACGCGCAAGACTTTCGCCTGCGTACGCAGTGACATGTCGCCGACCTCGTCGAGAAAAATCGTTCCGCCGTCGGCTGCCACGAATTTTCCGGTTTGCTTGCGGACCGCTCCCGTGAACGAACCTTTCTCGTGGCCGAAGAGCTCCGACTCGATCAGCTCCTCCGGTATCGCCGCACAGTTCACCTGCACGAACGCCATCTTCGCGCGCGATGAGCGGCGGTGGATCTCGCGCGCAACGAGCTCCTTGCCGGTTCCCGATTCTCCCTGGATCAAGACTGTTGCTTTGGTCGGCGCCGCCAGCTCGATCTGGCCGCGCAGATCCTTCATTCCGGCCGCTTCACCGACGAGCTGGTAATCGCGTTCGGCGCGCTCACGCAGCTCGTCCACTTCCTCTTCGAGCTTCTGCGTGCGGACTGCGTTGCGCACCGACAGCAGGAGCTTGTCTCGATTCAGTGGCTTTTCGAGGAAGTCGAACGCGCCGCGCTTCGTGCATTCAACTGCCGTTTGGATGTCGCCGTGACCGGAGACCATGATCACCGGCGTCGCGATTTTTTGATCCTTGAGATTCTCGAGGACTTCGATGCCGTCGAGCACCGGCATCTTGATGTCGAGCAGGATCGCGTCGTAAGGGACTTTGGTCGCCTTGTCGATGCCTTCCTGGCCGGAGCGCGCCTCGTCGATGCGATAACCCTCGTACTCGAGGGTCATGCGGATCGCTTCGCGGATCGCGGTTTCGTCGTCCACAACTAGAACGCGGAAGGGCATAGCTGCAGTTTATCCCGAGCAAAGGTGGGTCCAAGTGGACCCGATCACCACAGAGGCACAGAGAACTCTGAGCCTCTGTGGTGAGCTTCCCGCTCGCGATAGACTGAGGAACATGGACGTGTCAATCAACGCGCAACCCAAATGGTCGAAAATCGAGCACCTCTTCGTACTGCTCGCGGAAAATGACAAAGCCCCTCGCGATATCGGCAAAGCAGTCCAGAAGCTCATCGACGGATCGGGATTCAAGGGCAACTCCGACGAGATCATCACGCTGCTCGCCAACGAGCCTCGGAAAGTCACGCTGATGGGATTGGGCAAACGCGACGCAATTACGCTTCGTCTCGTAAGAACGGCGCTCTACGCAATCGGAAAACTCGCCAGGAAACAACGCGATCGTTCGATCGCGGTCGCAATGCCCTACCCGATCGCGGACGTCGGCATCCTCGTGGACTACCTCAGCCAGTCCGACTACAAGTACGACAGCTACATCACCGCGAAGAAAGACGGACAGGGACCCATCAACGCGGTTTTGATTCCGGCCGTCGAGTTGGAGCCGAAGGAGCTGAAGCGCATCGAGACCCAGTCGCGGGCCCTTCGCTCGGGCATCCGCACCGTCCGCGACCTCGGCAACGCTCCCGCGAATCTCATCACGCCGACGCGACTCGCCGAACGCGCGGAAGAAATCGCGCGGTCTGTGGGCGTGAAAGCCACGGTCTACGGAAAAAAAGAAATCGAGCGGATGAAAATGGGCGGGTTGCTGGCGGTCAACCGCGGATCAGCGGAAGAGCCGCGGTTCATCGTGCTCGAATACTCGCCGCGCAAAGCGAAGAAGCACGTCGCGCTGGTCGGCAAGGGCATCACCTTCGATTCCGGCGGCATCTCGATCAAGCCGGCGGAAAAAATGGAGGAGATGAAGTTCGACATGTGCGGCGCGGCGGCGGTGATCGGAACGATCGAGACTGCCGCCAAGCTCGAGCTGCCGGTGAAGATCACGGGCGTGATCCCCTCGACCGACAATCTGCCCAGCGGCAGCGCGTACAAGCCGGGCGACATCATCACGATGATGAGCGGCAAGACCGTCGAAATCGTCAACACCGACGCCGAGGGGCGGATGATTCTGGGGGATGCGCTGCACTACGCGTCGGAGCTCGAGCCCGATCACCTCATCGATTACGCCACGCTGACCGGCGCCTGCGTCGTGGCGTTGGCGAGCGAAGCGGCCGGCCTTTTCTCGAATGATGACGAGCTGGCTCGGAAGTTGATTGAGTGTGGGGACCGTGTCGGTGAGCGCCTCTGGAGAATGCCCGTCTGGGACGATTACAAGGACCTGATCCGCAGCGAATGGGCAGACATGAAAAACTCGGGCGGGCGGTGGGGCGGCGCGATCACCGCGGCGTTGTTTCTCAAGGAGTATGTGAATTGTCCATCGTGGGCGCATCTCGACATCGCCGGCACGGCGTACGCGGAAGCGGAGACATCGCGCGAGGCGCGCGGCGCGACCGGCGCCGGCGTTCGCGTGACGGTCGCGTTTCTCGAATCGCTTTCGCGTTCCTGATCGCGGTCCTTGCCGCCTGCGATGGCCGGCGCAATCCCGTTCAGACCGCGCCGCGACGCGCGCAGGAGGAGATCAACTTCACCGCCATCGACTCGCCGAGCCTCCAGTTTCTTCCGCGACAGCAGGAAGCAGCCGGCTGGAAGCTCGACGAAGATCCGCTCGTCGTTCCGGGAAACCGGCTGACGAGCTATCTCGATTCGGATACCGGCAATTTTGCGCGCTACGAGACCCTCGACGTCACGGTCGGAAAATATTCTCGGGTCGGCGGCCCGGGTTTCGCGACCGTCGAGATTTTCCGTTTTCCCGATTTCGTCAAAGCGTTCGGCGCGTACTCGATGCGCAAACGGGGCAACTACCACATCCTGAGTTTTCAGAATGAATCGTTCGCAAGCGCGCATTCGATTCACCTGTGGCGCGGTCCGTTTTACGTTCGGATCGTGAGCGACGTGAACGGCGACCCCCTGATGAAACTGGTGGCAACCGTCGCCGACAAGATGCCGGCCGCGCCTGGAAAGCCGGCGGTGTTCGCGTTTCTGCCGGAACAGTTCCGCGTGCCGAACAGCGAGCGCTACTCCGCGGAGGCGGGACTCGGACAGGCGTATCTCGCCAATTCATTTCAGGCGACATTCAATGTCAGCGGCGACATCATCGAGGGCCTCGTCATTCCGGCCGCCAACAAGACGGCGGCCGGGCAGGTTCTGAACGCTTACCGTCAGCTTTTTGTTCAGAACGGCCGCCTCCTCGACCCCATCCCCAACCTCGGCGAAGACAACTTCACGGCCGAGGACAAGTATCTGGGGAGGGCGGTGGCGTTCCGGATCGATCGATTCGTCGTCGTCTTCAACGGATACAAAGATCGCCAGCATCTGATGGATCTCGCAACGTTCGCCGATCAGAAAATCCTGGGGACGATCCGCAAGCAGCTCGTTACTGCCGACCAGACGACGCAGCAAAAGTAGAGAGCGTCCAGCCCCAGTCTTCGTCGTCGTCTTTCGACCGGGCTTTCTCGAGTCCGAGCGCTTCGCGATACGGCTGCCACTCGGAACGCACGTGATCCCGTTGCGAGCGCAGCCACGCCTCGGCCGCCACCAGATCGGGCGGCTTCCCGCTCACCGCCGCGCCGGCGGCCATCGCGTGGAATGCGCCAATCAGCGCGAGCAAGACGCCGAGAGACGAGTAGGTACTGAGCGGCTGCGGCGTGATGCTGTGGAGGACCGCGAGAAACGCGAACATCAAAAAGAGCGGGATCCAGATCCATGACACGCGTCGCGATGGCCACAATGCGACCAGCGGCGACAAGAAAATCAACGTCGCGAAAAGTGGTACCGGCTCTTCGATGGCATTGCGCGTCATGCCGATCACGATCAGCGACATTCCTGCTGCGAACAGCGCAAAAGCAAACAGGCGGGAAAGGCGAGGAGATCTCTTCACGCCTCGCGAAGTGTCCCGCAGATCGTGAACGTACTTCTCTGCGCTCGCCATCGGATCGAAGTCGGTTCCGGCGTGGCGCTGCTGAATGTCGCGGCTGTCAACCTGATTGCCGGTCGGCATCAACGCGTCGATCACGCGGCGGTCGTATTCCGATAGGCGTTCACGCGGTACGCGCAGCCTGATGCTGACGACCTTGTCCTCGTCGTCTGTCCCTTCATCAACGGTCCGAACATCAAGCGCGATCTTTCCCTCGCGCTCGAGACGCCGCAGGAAAGTCTCGATCGAAAAGGGCGGCGGCCAGTTGCCCCATCGCGCCGCGATCACTTCCGGCGCTGCGTTGAAGACATGCTCGCGAAGCCACGTCTCGTCGATATTCGACATCTTCAAACGCAACAGCGTGCGGCGGCCGAGGTAGATGAGCCAGATCAGCGCCGCGATGATGGGAAACGCCGCGATCGACAGCATTCGAATGCGATGCGCGCGGATGTCGACCGTGGCAGGCGGCGAGGTACCGGCGTAGTCGAAGAGCGCACTGACTCGAAGACTGTCCGCGTATCCGAATGCCGGAGACTTCTGGATATGCGCTACCGCATCCGGCGAAATCGTATGCACCGGCCTCCATTCGGGCGCCAGCGAAAGTGTCAGACGGACATCGGGATTCTCCTGATCATCCGGAAAAAAGAATTGATAGTCGAGCAAGTAGCGGGAATTCGGATTGGAGCCTGCCTCCTGCCACATGGAAACGATTTCTTTGAGCCGGTCGAGCGGAGGGACGACCGCCGGAAAGTCCATGCGTCGTGCGCCGCGCCGAATGCTCCACACCGGCGTGACCACGCCGGTCACGAGCGTCTCCACGCGAAAATCGAGATACTGTGGACCTTCCCCGCCGCGCGGCACTTTGATCTGAAGCTGGCCCCACGGGCTCACGTCGAACGCTTGAGCAGTTTCTTTTCCATCCCGCCCGACGCGCATCACGCGAATGACCTTCATGTGCTCGTCGGAATCGCGCCAATAGCTCC
Source organism: Acidobacteriota bacterium (assembly GCA_030948915.1). Lineage (GTDB taxonomy): Bacteria > Acidobacteriota > Thermoanaerobaculia > Gp7-AA8 > Gp7-AA8 > Gp7-AA10. Next base: position 13,835 of record JALYZI010000217.1, on the reverse strand, counting down.
GCTTGATCAACGTCATGTCTTCGGGGATGAGCTCCGAGGCATGTTCGACGACTGAGAGCGAGCCGTCGGACTGGAGCGTGATCGCGACGTCGATCGTCCGCCATTTGTCCGCGTCGGAAAACACAGTCATCGGCAAGCTGAGCGCAGCCAGCGCAACGAGAAATCGGCGCATTGCGGCAGGGTAGCGAAATTGCCGCGGTTCCTGTAGGGTTTCTGGCAAGCGTTGAAAGTCGCATTCCTCAAGCCGCCCGTCGGCGGCATCCTCGGCCTGGAGATGCTGACATTTGTCGAGCCCCTCGGGCCGATCTGCGTCGCCGCCTGCCTCGAGCAGGAGGGCCACGCGTGCAGGGTCTTCGATCTCCGCATCGAGGGCGAAGAGCAGGGACTCGCTCTCTGCCGTGATTTCGATCCGGACGTCGTCGGCCTGCAGTGCAATTTCACCACGGAGCGCAACCGCACGATCCGGCTCGCGGAGCGGATCAAGCGCGACATGCCGCGCGCATTCGTCGTCGTCGGCGGACACGATGCCTCGCGCGATCCGGATTGGTTCCGGCACAAATCAATCGATGCCATCGCCATCGGCGACGGCGAGGAAGTCATGCCGCCGCTCGTCGACGCGCTCGCGCGCGGACGCGACATCAAGTCTGTTCCGGGCCTGACCATCGACGGCGTCTCGACCGGTCACGCGCCGATGCGAGCCAACCTCGATGAGTATCCGCTGCCCGCGCGACATCTCATCGCCCAGTACGCCGACCACTACTACATCAACTTCCGCAAGCCGCTGGCGCTGATGGAAACCGCGCGCGGCTGTCCGTTCAAATGCAATTTCTGTTCGGTGTGGAAATTTCATGAGAGCACATTCCGCGAGAAATCGCCGGAGCGCGTCGTCCAGGAGCTGAAGGAGATCACCGCGCCTAACATCTTCATCACGGACGACATTTTCTGGATGAACGTGCGCCGCGGCGAAGAGATGGCCAGACAGATCAAGGCCGCCGGCATCAAGAAATACTTCACGGTGCAGACGCGCACCGACATCATCTGCAAGTTTCCGCACCTCATCGAGATGTGGAAGGACTGCGGCAGCCTCGCCATTTTCCTCGGCCTCGAGTCCGTGACCGACGAAGGGCTCAAAGCAGTCAACAAGAAAAACACCGCCGACAACAACATCCGCGCCATCAACATCCTCAAAGACCTCGGCGTTGGATTCACGCCGAATTTCATCGTCGATCCGGCCTGGGACCGCGACGACTTCGCGCGGCTGCGCGACTGGATCGACAACATGGGCGCCTACAACAGCGGCTTCTCGATCCTGACGCCGCTGCCCGGCACCGATCTGTGGGACAGCGCGAAGCAGCAGGTGGTCACCCGCGATTGGGAGATGTACGACATCGTGCACACGGTGCTGCCGACAAAACTGCCGCTCGACGAATTTTACAGCGAGTACTCGGGCCTGTGGCGACACGCGCTCGACGTGCGCTATCGCCATCGCGGAAAAATGAGGACGTATTTCCAGCTCGGGGCCGCGCTCGCGACGCGCAAAGTAACGTTCGGCGCACTACGCAAAGGAATGAACATCGCGAAGGTGTTCAGTAGACCAGAAACATTTCTGCGAGCGCATCGGCCGGTTGGCTAGGTCGCGCGGTCTCGCAGCTGCGCGGTCTCGCGGTGCAGCACTCCGAGACCTCGCAACCGCGAGACCACGGTACCTCAATCATGATCGTCCACCTCATCGACGGAACGTACGAGCTGTTCCGTCACTTCTACGGCCTTCGCCGCGCGAAAAACGGCGATCCGCCATTCGGTGCTGTGCGGGGCGTGCTGCACATGACGCTGCAGATGGTGGAGACCGGAGCGACGCACATCGGCGTCGCGACCGACCACGTCATCGAGTCATTCCGCAATGACTTGTGGCCCGGATACAAGACCGGTGCGGGCATTGAACGCGCGCTGTGGGCGCAGTTCCATCCGCTCGAAGACGCGCTCGCCGCGATGGGCGTCGTCGTCTGGCCGATGGTCGAGCTCGAAGCGGACGATGCGCTGGCCTCTGCCGCGATGCTGGCGGCCGGCGATCGCGCAGTCGAGAAGGTCTGCATCTGGACTCCCGACAAGGACCTCGGGCAATGCGTCGTCGGCGATCGCGTCGTGCAGGTCGATCGCAAAAGCGGAAAAGTCCGCAACGCCGCCGGCGTGCACGAGAAATTTGGCGTCACGCCGAAATCGATTCCTGATTACCTCGCCCTGGTCGGCGATGCCGCTGACGGCTATCCGGGCCTGCCAGGTTTCGGACCGAAGTCAGCGGCGGCAGTGCTCTCGCGATTCCTCCACATCGAAAAAATCCCGTCGGATGCAACGCAGTGGCACGCGAATATCTTCAAGAGCGGCCGCCTCGCCGCAGTTTTGACAGAGCAGCGCGAGCAGGCGCTCTTGTTTCGCACGCTGGCCACGCTGCGCGACGACGCCCCGTTGTTCGATTCGGTGGAAACTCTGCGATGGAAAGGACCCACAGCATCGTTCGCGGACTTCGCAAGAAATATCGACGCACCGGAACTGATCGAGCGCGCGGAGCGGGCCGCGGGACTCGTCAGCGCTTAGGTTTCGAATCGAACGCGACCGTGATCTTGAACCCGTCAGGGTCTTCGACGGCGAAGTCGCGCATGCCCCACGGCTGGTCACGCGGTTCCTGAAGCAGCGTTCCGCCATTGGCCTTGATCCGTTCGGCGATGCGATCCACGTTCTGATCGGTCGAGCAGTAGATGCGGACGCCTTCACCCTTGAGGCGGTTTCGGCCTTTCTTCCAATCGTCCTGGCCGAGCATGAATATCACGTCGCCAGCCATCATCTCCACGCCTAACAGTTTGCCCTTCTCCTCCCAGCGCTCCTTGACAGCGAAGCCGAGCACGTCTCGATACCAGGCCACGCTTTTCTCGATGTCGTTCACGGTGAAGCCCGGCGACGCCGATCGCAGCCTCACGTTCTCGCTTTTCGCGCTCTTGGTGGGTGCGGCTTTTCTGGGCGCCCGGGCGGTTAACTCGCTCTTTTTCTTTTTTGTGGCCATTGCTCATTCTCCTGGTCGCGCAGACTACCACTGCGTGCTCGATATTTGCAGCGCACGGAAGGATCATGAAAGCGATACGTTTCCTGCTCTTCTTTTTCTGCGCGCTGCCGATGTTTGCTGAGTCGAATGCACTCGTCGAGCGCGGCCGGTATCTCGTCACCGTCGGCGGATGCGGTGATTGCCACACGCCGAAGACCGCTTCGTTTGAGCCCGATAGCGCGCGCCTGTTGTCGGGGTCGCCCTCGAATGCGCCCGCGCCGTCAAAACCAAAGAAGGCCGGCGAGGTCGTCAGCGGCGCGGGTTCGACTGCTTTTCACGGTCCGTGGGGAATCAGCTACGCCGCGAACCTGACGCCCGATAAAGCCACCGGTATTGCCAGCGAGTACACCGAGGCGAAGTTCATCAAAGCGCTACGCACGGGAAAGACGCCCGACGGCGGCACGATTCTTCCGCCGATGCCATGGCCAAACTACGCGAAGATGACCGACGAGGACCTGAAAGCCGTATGGGCTTACCTGCAAAGCATCAAGCCGGTGAACAACAAAGTGAAGCCGCCGGTTCGCGCGAAGCGCTAACGGCCTAACAACACTCCCCCACCCCACGGCTGCGAGGGCTTCGTTCCTTTCGTGTCGGGGAACATCGCAAACAGCCGGTATAGAAATGGAAGCCGTTTCAATTCCTTCGCAGTGTGCAGCATCGATCGCACTTCGATCGGTTTCCAGCCGCATTTCGTGAAGAACGCCGGTCCCTCCTCGGGCGCGAATTTCAGCGGCGCGCCGGCATCGCGCAGCGGCGATCCGATCTGCTTCTGCAGCATCGTCAGCAGCTTTGGCGAGATGAGATCGATCGCCCACCTCTGAAAAGTCGGCTGCGCCGCCAGGTCTTTGCCGAGGTCGCAGGCTTCGTCAGCTGTCAGATAGGCGATCAGTCCTTCGCTCGCCACCATCACGCGTTTCGCACGCCGGCCGAGCTCCACGAACAGCGCGCGCCGTGCATTGACGTCGGATAAATCGAGACGGACGCGTTCGAGTTTGCAGACCGGCTTTTCGTTGCGAAGGATCTCCTCTTTGTTCGCGATCAGGTCCGGCAGATCGACTTCGATCCACTGCAGTGAGGATGGCAACTGCATGCGGTAAGGACGCGTGTCGAGACCGGCGGCCAGGTTCACGATCATGTCTGCGCCGGCGGCGATTTCCTGCGCGATGTACATGTCGAAGACGTACGTGCGCGCGACGTACGACCATGCGTGTTTCGTCGCGGCCTTCATCTTCCTCAGGATCTCTTCGCCGCGAGTTCCGGCGAGGCGGCGCGCGTACGGATCGCGAAAGACAGCGTCGCTACGCTCCGATTCCATCGCGCGATACATCGCGACCCATGCGGCGGTATCGGAGATGTTTCGAATCAACGGTTCGGCAGCCATCGGCGTGATTCTATGCGGAACCTGTCCTACCTGCGCTGCGTCGAATCCAACGACGAAAGGAAATCATCCATGCGCAAACTCCTGCTCCCGGCTCTCTTTCTCCTCATGCTCACGGCGCCTCTCATCGGTGAAGAACCCGCGAAGGCTCGTCCTGTCTCGGTCTACATCGACTCCCGACCGGACTTCGCGGAGATCCAGGTCGACGGAAAATTCATCGGAACGACTCCGCTCAACTATCACCTCACGCCGGGCATGCACCGCGTGACGCTCACGCGCTCGCGTTTCACGGCGTGGACTCGCGATCTGTTGGTGACCGACGGCGTACCGACGCGCGTTGGGGGGCTGCTGGAACAAACGACTGCCCAGAATCCGTGCGCTACGGAGACGCCGTCGGGACGGTAAATTCTTCGGTGCGGGCGAAGCCGAGGGAACCGTTGAAACCGAATCGGACGAGGGCTTTGGCCACGTATTTTCCGGGCGGCAGATCGAACGTATGGCTCACGCGCAGCGGCCTTGTCGCCAATGCGGCCGCCGCGCGCGGTTCAATGGTGATCTGCTTCCGATCGAACGCCACTGCTCCTGATCCCGCGAAAACGTAGAGGAGCACTTCTCCTTCCACTGTCATGCCGGCGGCTTGCGCCACCAGCTCGCCGCCGGCGATTTCGAGGCCGACTGTCGCTTGTCCGGGATCCGGCTCGGCGAGCGCGGTCATCGTCACGCCGGTCTGCGGAATGTCGTTCATGACGATGTCGGCCAGGCGAAGCGGGTCGCCGGCATCGGGCGGATCGGTTTGCGACGCATACGATTCTCGATACGACGCGTGGGCGAACCGCGGCACATCCACCACTTTCACCGCGATCTTGTTCAACGTGCGGCCGGTTTTCGGTGCGTTGAACGCGAGGACATACGCGACGCGCTGCGAATCGACGAGGTATTGCATCGCGCCGGCGAGATCGTTGCGTTTGTCGACGACTTCCCCGCCCGTATCGCGTGTCAGGATGTACAGCGCCTCGTTGTCGGCGGTGCTCTGCATCATGCGAAGGCCAGCGATGTCGATGGCATCGAGAAAGACTCCCGATGTCTTGAACGTGTCGTGCATGCGACGCAGCGCGCCGAGGAGTCGAGGGGAGAACGCCAGATTGGCGGCGCTTTCGCGATCGCGCGATTTGCTCGCGCCGTATGCACTGCGCTGACTCGTCACGCCGTGGATCAGCGAAGCATCAAACCCGGCCGAGAGCAGTACGACATGTTTGATGCCCTCCAACGGCGCGAGGCGTACTGCCGTATCAGCAAGATCGCCGATCGCGCTCTCGATCCGTTCGCGCACGATCTCTCCTTCGAAATCGCGCGCCCCGTTGTCCTCGGCATTGACAAGCGTGCCGATCATCGAACCGCCGATCATCGTGCCGCTCGCAATTCCTTCGCGTTCGGACGGCGTCAGGGCGAGCCGCAGTGGGTCGTGCACGCGCGATGGCTGCAAGTTACGGATCGCGCGGACCAGCGCGATGCGATCGCGCGAGAACGGCACGACGACCTCGACGCCACGGCTCGGCGCCATGGCAGCAATGCCGAAGGTGTCGGTGTCGCGCGCCGACTCGATGATCTTCTCGGCCGCTTTCTGTGCACGCTGCAGCGAGTTCGCCGATGAGAAGCCGACGTCGAAAACGAGAAGGTAGAGCCGGCGCTGCCGCGGATCGCGGGCGTCTTCGGGCGACAAGCGCTGGAAATCAATGGCGTCGAAGTAATCGATCGACTGCGGCTTTCCGTTCACGAACAGGCGGAAGTTGTCGCGCGTCAGATTCGGGATCGGCGCTCCGCTCGATGTGACGTATACCGGGACCTGGATGACCTCGACGGTGGTTTGCTCGGTGACTTGCGCGAGCGCGGCGGAAGCGGAGAGTGTCAGAAGAGCGAGGGCGCGGGTCAGCGTTCCCATAGCCCCGATTTTCCGCCTGATTTGCGCACAAGTTGTAACGATTCGATGGTGATTCCCTTTTCCGCGCTCTTGCACATGTCGTAGATCGTCAACGCCGCTACCGCGCAGGCGGTCATCGCTTCCATCTCGACGCCGGTTTTTCCGTCGCAGCGGACGATGGCGCGAATCTCGATCGTGCCGGCGGCGCGATCCATGTCGAACGTCACGTCAATGGAATTGAGCGGAACGGGATGCGTGAGCGGAATCAGCGACGGCGTCGCCTTGGCCGCCATGACGCCGGCGACTTTCGCGGTCGTCAGGACATCACCTTTTGGCAGAGCCTGTTCGATGAGCTTCGTCAGCGTATCGGGTTTCATCCGCACGGTTGCCACGGCGACCGCCTCGCGATGGGTCGTGCGCTTCGACGCCACATCGACCATCGAGATGCCACCGGTTTCGTCGAAATGCGAAAAGTCTTTGCTCATACGTGTCTCGCAGCCTCACGGAGTTCTTCGGGTGTGTTGACGTTCATCAAAGGCTCGCCGGGAAATCGCGCGCGCAACTCCTCTTCTTCGACCACTTCCAGATCATCGGTGAGATCGCGCAGATTGAGTTGTCCCACCGCAATTCGTGGCTCGAATCGCTTCAGGAGTGACGCGGAGTAGCCGGCGCAAAGCATCTGCAGTTTCCCATTCCAGCGCGGCACTACCATCTCGGCCGCCGATTGCGATGCGCGGGCGGCCAGGTAGCGCAGCACGTCCGATGTCAGAAGAGGATAGTCGATTGCGAGGATGAAGCATCGCGCCTTCGCGTCTTCGAGTGCACGCCAGACGCCAAAGACCGGCGCCTGCCCGTCGTGGGGCGGCTCGAAAATGGTCTCGATCGAATCCACTCCCAGCCCGCCCGCCCGCTGTACGGCTTTGACGCGATGAAATACAGGCTTCGCGGCGGCAGCGACGCGATCGAGAAATGTCGCGCCGCCGAGCGGGAGATTGATCTTCGGTTGGCCCATACGGCTGGAGCGACCGCCAACGAGGAGGTAGCAGTTCATTGCATTGTCGAAAAACTGAATTACGAATTTCGAATTTCGAATTTCAAGGGTTCCCTGAGGGTACCATCGCCCGAATGCCAATCTCGGTGATCATCCCCACGCTCAACGAGGAGGACTGGATCGCCGGCGCCGTCGAATCGGCGTTTGCGGCGGGAGCGGCGGAGGTGATCGTGGTCGACGGAGGCAGCAGCGACCGCACGGCGCGATTCGCGACCGCTGCCGGCGCGCGGATGCTGCTCACCGAACCGATGCGCGCGTGCCAGCTCAATCGCGGGGCGGAGGCGGCCTCGAATCCGAATTTGATTTTTCTGCACGCCGATTCGCGTCTGCCGGCCGGGGCGGCCTTATCCGTCGAAGTCACGCTCGCGACAAAGTACGTCTTCGGCGGGTTTCGAATCCGTTTCCTCGAATCGGATCGCAAACTGCGCGTCGCTGAAAAGATGATCAATCTGCGCACGGCGATCACGCGCGCGCCGTGGGGCGATCAGGGACAGTTCATCCGTCGCGAGACGCTTCTGGCGAGCGGAGGATTTCGCGAGATCGCGCTCATGGAGGATTACGAAATGGCTATTCGGATGAAACGCGCGGGCCGCACGCGCATCCTGCCGATGGCGATCACGACCTCCGGCCGGCGTTTCCTCGAAAGAGGCCTGCTGCGAACTGCGATCACAAACTGGTCGATCGTGTGGCGTTATCGCCGCGGCGTCGATCCTGAAGAACTCGCGCGCATTTATCGCGACTGAGGTTTTCTGCGCTTCTCGACGCGGCGGGGCGGCGGCACTTCTTTCTTCGCATGCCGCACCTGACCGAGGGATACGTTGATCGGGTGAGCGCGATCGAGAAAAGGGACAGTCGGCCGCGCGCGTACACCGAGCTCGCGGCGGACTTTCACGAGCGAATCATGATCCGGCACGACCTTCAACCCGGCCTCGGCCGTCTCGATCGCTTTCTTGCGATTTCCGGCAGCGATGTAGACCCGAGTCAGGTTCGCGTAATGATCACCGTTGTAGAACTCGAGATCGAGTGCGCGTTTGCAGAGATCGACGGCAGCTTTGTATTTCCGTTGCACGAGCGCCAGTGAGAGTCCAAAGAAAGAGAGGCCGCTGGCGGCCTTCGCCGAATCGAGCGGCGGCGCTTCATCGGTCCCGTAGATTTCCAGAAACTCCGTCAGCGCGTGCAGATGATCGCCGGACTCGGTCTTCAGAATCGCTTCGTCAATCCGTCTCAGAATATTGGTTGTCATCAGATGAGCTCTCTTGATCGGAGGCGGCGCACGAATTTCTCGATGCGGACGCGCTCGTCTTCAGTGGGTGCCAGGAAATGGACTCCGTATTTTGCCGTTATGCCAACAAATTCGGCGCGCAAAACTTCCGCTTCGATCTGCATCGGCTTCTGCTCGCCGGGCAGATAGAAATGCAGCCGCAGCTTGCCCTCGCCGGGCAGCACGCGATCGAGCTCGAGGAGCATGCCGGTCGCGGAAATGTTCAGACTGCGCGCGATCAGGAATCGCCCGTTCTTCTCGAGCGAGACTTCGATACGCGTCAGCGTGCGCAGCTCGCGGCGGCTCGGAATGCTGGTCAGGCGCGTGATCTTGGCGTCGAGATCGTGGCGCTGCAGCGGCCGGTAAATCACGTCGTTGCATCCGGCGGCCAGACAGAGATCCTGATGCTGTCCGTTCTCGCGATCGCACACCAGCAGCAGCGAGATCCCGCGCGTGCGATCGTCGCTGCGAATCTCGCGGCAGAATTCCGGCGCCGACATGTCGAAGAGATCGAATCCGAACATGATGAGTTGCGGCTGCTCTTCGCGCGCTTTCTGCAGACCCTCTGTCCCCGCCAGCGCAGTGCTGACGACGGCCTCGCGGCGCCGCAGGATCGTCTCCTGAAACAGGAGTGCGCCGCGCGAATGATCGACCAGCAGAATGCGTCCGACTTCAGTTGTTGTCGTGGTCATCTAGGCGGCTGAGATTTCCCGGAGCTTCGCGACGATCCGTTTGAGATCGTCCATCAACATGTCCATCTGTTCGGCAGTGTTCGACTTGCCGAGGCCGAAACGGATCGAGCCGATGGCGGCAGGTTCCGAAACGCCAATTGCCATCAATACCGGCGATGGCCCTCGCTCCCCCGAACTGCATGCCGACCCTGATGAGAGCGAGAAATGCCGCATCGCCACGATCAGGGAGTCGGCCTCGATACGATCGAAACTGACGTTCAGATTGCCGGGCAATCTTAACTCCCGTGGACCGTTGACGGAAGCGCCGGCGATCTCGGTCGTCACGCGCTCCCACAGTTTGTTTCGCAGGGCTGTGAGCCGCTGCGCTTCCTCCGCCATCTCTTCCTTTCGAATGCGTAGTGCTGCGGCCATCCCAATCACGCCGGGCGCGTTGACTGTTCCCGACCGGACGCCTTTCTCCTGGCGGCCGCCGAGAATCAACGGCTCGACGCGCACACCTCTCCTGACATACAGACCGCCGATTCCTTTCGGCCCGTAGACTTTATGGGCCGACCACGAGGCCAGATCGACCTCGGCGAGGTTCACGCTGATTTTGCCAGCAGCCTGGGTGATATCGCTGTGATACAGCACACCACGCTCCCTGCACAGAGCGGCAAATTCGGCAATCGGCTGGATGATTCCAATTTCGCCGTTGGCGGCCTCGATGGAGACGAGCTTCGTGTTGGGTCGGATTGCATCGCGTACTTGCGCCGGATCGATGAAGCCTTCGCGATCCGGCTGCAGAATCGTCAGCTCGACGCCTCGCTTTTCGAGACGGCGGGCGGGGGAGAGGACGGACTTGTGCTCGATCGCGGAAGTGATCAGATGATCGCCGGCCGCGAGAAAATTGAGCGCGATGTTGTTGGACTCGGTCGCGCCGCTCGTGAAGTAAATCTCGTTCGGCTGCACGTCAAAGAAACGCGCGATCGTGATGCGCGCATCTTCGACTTCATTCGATGCGCGCCGCCCATATTCGTGCGTGAGTGACGCCGGGTTGCCGAAGATCGTGGAAAAGAACGGCAACATTGCCTCGACCACGCGGGGATCGCAAGGCGTGGTGGCATGGTGATCGAGGTAAATGGGTGGCTCGGGCATCCGCCTCCGTAACGCCGGCGGCCTCGCCGGCTGTTCCGCCGGCGGCTCGCCGGCGTGTTTCTACTACGAATCACGAACGCCGCCGGGCCGGGCGCGGAACAGCTGCGAGGACGCCCGGCGTTACTGGCGTCTTCTTCGCCGTTTCGGTCGCGCCGGCGCTTCGCCGTCCGCGCGCCGCACGCGCTGCGCGAACGACTGCCATTGCCGGAAAATGTCGATGTACTTGCCCGACGAATACGCGTAGATCTCTAGCAGCGCCAGTGCATCATGGAACGGCTCGCGGTAGACGAAGCGGAATTGCGATCGCTTATCGGCCGGCGGCTCCAGCAGGCGCCAGAGAGTCTCGAGCGCCTGTTCGATCTGATGCCGCGTGCCGGCGGGGAGCGCCATGCGGGCGCAGATCGGCTGGATAAGATCGCGGACGAAAACCATCACTTCGCCGATCCGCATCCGCCCGCTTCTCCGCTGCTCCTCGTGTTCCAGCTCGTCGATGACCCACGGAAGCAGAAGCACCGTCAGCAGGACGGCGTCGGGGATCTTGCGGCTCGACTGCACCGTCCGATCGAGGACTTCCAGCATTTTCCAGAAGTACGGCGCACGATCGCCGGCGATCGCGCGGAAGACCTCCGGCAGCAGTGGCTCGAGAAGGCCGCTTTCGACCATGAGCCGGAATGCGCCGCGCGACCATCCGCGCCGCAGCAGCTCGAGGATTTCCTCTGCAACGCGATGCGGCGACGCTTTCAGAATTTCCTGTTTGTGCCGAAGGATCGCGTCGTAGGTTTCGGTCTCGATGTCGAACCCGAGCCGGGATGCGAATTCAATCGCGCGCATCATGCGGACCGGATCCTCGCGGAAGCGAATATCGGGCTCACCGATCACGCGCACTTTCTTCTGATCGAGATCCGTCAGCCCGCCGATGAAGTCGATGACCGAGAAGTCGGCGATGTTGTAGAAGAGCGCGTTGATGGTGAAGTCGCGGCGCCTGGCGTCCTGCAGCGGCGTGCCGAACGTGTTGTCGTCCGTGATCAGCAGTTCGGCGTTTTCGTCGGAAGTGCGCTCCGGCTCGCGCCGGAACGTCGAGACTTCCACGATCATGTCCTGGAAAATGACGTGGACCAGCCGAAAACGCCTGCCAATGATCCGGCTGTTGCGGAAGAGACGGCGGATCTCAGCCGGATGCGCGTCGGTCGCGAGGTCGAAGTCCTTCGGCGTGCGATTCATGAGCAGGTCGCGAACGCTTCCGCCGCACAGGTACGCGCGATAGCCGCTGCGGTGCAGGCGGTAAAGAACCTTGAGAACGTTCTCAGGAATGCGTCGGCGCGAAATCGAGTGGCTGCTGCGGTCAACGACGACCGCATTCTCAGTCTCGCTCGCGCTTGGGTGTGCGCTCATGGGCTGTAGCCGGTATCGGTCTCCGGAAGCAGGTTTGGAGTGAAATGGTACTTGCTATCGACGATGAAAAACGTCCGCTCCCACCGGGTTTGCGAGAAAAAGTGTATGACGACGCCCAGGAGCTCCCTGAGACGGGCCGAGGGGGGACTGTCGGCGGGAGGGGGGACGCTGGCGAATGACCAATACACCATGAACGCGCGCCCTTTGATCATTCCGCGCGGCACTGTTCCCCAGTAACGCGAGTCACTCGAGCGATCGCGGTTGTCACCCATCGCGAAGTACTGCCCGGCAGGAACGGCGTACGGGCCGAACTGATCGCGCGAACGGTACGGCTCGGGCAGAGCAGGCTGCAGCGGATAGATCGTCGAGTCTTCGTGAATCACGTACGGCTCGTCCAGCTGCTTGCCATTGATCGAGATCTTCTTGTCGCGGATTTCCAGGATATCGCCGGGCATCCCGATCACGCGTTTGACGAAATCCGTACTGGGGTCGAGTGGATAGCGGAAGACGATGATGTCGCCGCGCCGAATGTCGCGCAGCGGAATGAATCCCTTCAGTGAATCGGGCGCGGGACCGTAGATGAACTTGTTGACGATGATGTGGTCGCCGACCTTGAGGTTGTCCTCCATCGATCCGGTCGGAATCTTGAACGCCTGGAAAGCGAAAATCCGCGCGAAGTTGACGAAGATGACCGCGATCAGCAGCGCTTCGTAGTATTCGCGAAACGTCGATTTCTTTTTCGATTCATCGGACGCCATTGATGTCCTTTACCGGAGTGCCTCGAGAGCTGCGGCCGCCGATGACGTAAACATGCTGGGCGTCGATCCACGGCGTGGCGTCGACGGCCGCCCAGAACGCGTCGTCCGGCGCACGCGGCATGATCGCACAGGCGACGCGCTTCGTGCGCATGAGCGTGCCGCGATCGTCATCCCACTGATATGGCGGGTTCGCGATCCAGACGACCAGCTGGATTTTTTCTCCATATCGAATTGTGGCCGGACGCAGCACGAGAGCGCCGCCGATCGGAACGGTCCCGACGTCGAGGGTGACCTCCGGAGCAACGTCGGTTCGCGGGGCCTGACCGTCGTACTTCACGGATTGGACGCGCTCGGATGCATCCGGACTGCTCAGCACGACAAAGTAACGCTCCGCGGGCAAGTCCCACGCGAGGGCGCGAATCGTGGCGTACGGAAAAGGGACGCTGAGCTGCGTCGCAGTCGGGATGTGGACGGTGCGCACGGTGTCGCCGGCTTTGCCATGCACGATATACGCGACCTTGTTGCCGCGCGGCGCCCACACCGGTCCCATCTCATCCGCCGGATCTTCGGGCACCCAGTGAATCTCACTGCCATCGAGCGCAACGAGCCCGATGTCGAAGTTGTCTTTTCGCTTCGCGGAGAAAACGACCTCGCCGCGATCGAGCGAAACATCGAACGACTCGATCGCGGCGAATTGGGGCGTCAGATCTTTGCCGTCGTTAACGAGCTTTCCGTCGACGATGCTCACGTTCGTCGCCGCGCGTTTTGCGCACTGCACTCTTCCGCAAAGGTCCAGAATCGCGGCGACATGCGGCACATTCGGCACTGGTTTTGACGCGGCGCAAGCCACCAATAGTGGAAACACAGCCGACAGCCAAAAACGCACCGAAACGGATTGTAGCACGACGGGCTAAACGATTGAAAACAATAGCGAAAATACGTGGCCGATGCCTTGCAAATAACTACCGTTATGGACTTGCAATCTCAGCTCATCGAATCCTCAAAACGCGGCCGAAAAGGCAAAGGAAAATTCTCGATCGCCTCGTTGGCTGTGCATGGCGTGATCGTCGCCGGCATTTTGTTCCTGTCAGCGAATGCATCGCACAAAGTTGATGCCGAGACGAAGCCGATACGCGCTTTTCTCACCAGCGCCGCCC
>JALYZI010000211.1 GCA_030948915.1 Acidobacteriota bacterium | reverse complement strand
GCGTCGGACTCTGCCTAACATCTGACGCCTGACGCCTGACGACTGAGGCCCGAACTGTATCATGGCGCGCCGATGCTGCGGTTCGTCCTCATCTCGCTGGCCGTCTTCCTCATTCTCAACTGCATCGCGATCGCGGCGCTGCTGCGAATGCATCCGCGCCGCAGGCGTCTGATCATCTCGATCGCGGCGATCTGCAACGTGATGTGGCTGTTTTTGCCGTGGTTGAACGCGCGGACCGGTTTTTCCCGTGCCGTGCGTGCGATCCTCGGACCGCCATGGTTCGCGTGGCTGTGCTTCATCCTCATTTATTGCGCGGCCCTCGCTTTGATCGCGATCCTGTGGCTTCCGTTTCGCAGAAAACCATTCCCACAATTCGCGCGCTGGCCATCACGAATCTTTCTGTGGGGAACGCTCGTCGCGGTGATCGCCGGCATCTACACCGCCCTTGTCCCTCTCGACATCGAGCGCGTTCCTGTCGTCCTCGATCAATTACCGCCGTCGCTCAATGGCACACGCATCGCGCTGATCGCCGATCTGCACGTCGGCCTCTTCACGCGACCGTCGCGCCTGCGAGAGATTTTTGCGACCGCCGGTTCGCTTTCCCCGAATCTCGTCGTTCTCGCGGGGGACATGGTTGACGACGATCCGTTCTTCACAACGCAGCTGCTCGATGGCGCGCGCGCGCTCCCGTCCTCAATTCCGCTCCTGGCCGTCCTCGGCAATCACGAGATGTACGGCGCACCGCGCGAAGTCATCGATCGCCTTCGCGGCAGCCGCATTCACCTGCTGGTCAATGAAGGAATTGCTCTGCGACAATTGTGGATCGCAGGAATTTCGGATTATGCCGCCCAGTCGAATGCGCTGAAGCCCGACTTCACGCGCGCGTTTGCGGGATCGTCGGGATTTCCGATTCTGATTGCGCATCAGCCACGCGCATTTCCTGATGCACAACAGCGCAACCTGCCGCTGACGCTCTGCGCGCATTCGCACGGCGGACAGTTCGGAATTCGCCGCCTTGGCTGGTCGCTTGCCGGCGTGTTCCTCCCCTATCACATAGGACTGTACCGGCGCGGCGCGTCGCAGCTCTACGTCAACACCGGAACGGGTTACTGGCTGCTGCCGTGGCGGCTCGGATTGCCGCCGGAGATCACGCTCATCGAGTTGCGATCGCGATGAACAGGATCGGCGTGGTCGTCCTCACTGTTGCTGCCGCGATCGTCCGGCTGCCGATGCTGGTCTCGCGTCCGATGGGCACCGACGAATCGGCAAGCTTCATCTACTACGCGTCGCATCCGCTGTGGGTGCCGATCACGATCTACGGCTCGCCTAACAATCACGTCCTGCACAGCGTGTTGATGCACATCGCGTGGACACTCTTCGGAAGCGCGGAGTGGGCGTTGCGCCTGCCGGCATTTCTCGCAGGCATCGCAATCATTCCGTTGACGTACATCGCGGCGCGCGCGCTCGGCGATCGCGGCAGCCTGCTGGCCGCTTCGATGTCAGCCTCGGCGCCGGCGCTTGCCGATTACTCGACGAACGCGCGCGGCTACACGCTCCTCTGCTGCTGCGTTCTCATCTGCACGATTGCGATGGCGCGCATCGTTCGCGAAGGCAAAGGTGAAATCCTTTTCGCGGTTTCCGCCGCACTCGGATTCTTCACGGTGCCGGTGATGCTCTACCCGTTCGCGATGCTGGCCGTCTGGGGACGGAAGAGAGGTCTCCGTGCCGTGATCGGAGCGATCGCGCTGACGCTTCTGCTGTACGCGCCGATCCTCGTCGTGAGCGGAATCGAATCGTTGACTTCCAATCCGTACGTCCGGCCGTTTCCGCTGGCAGTCTTTTTCCGAAGCTTGCCGTCGTACGCGACGGCGGTCTGGTCAAGCTGGTTCGCGGGCGTTCCGCTGATCATCCAGATTCTGATCGCGGCCGGTTTCATCATCGGCGTCCGCAAGCATCCGATGTGGATCGGGTTCGCAGCTGTGATCGCGATCCTTTTCTTGCAGCGCGTCCTTCCGTTTCCACGGATCTGGTTGCCGTTTCTGATTCTGATGTTCATCACCGCTGCGGCATCGTGGCCCTGGAGCCGCAGCGAGCCGGCGGTCGCGGCGGCGATCTTCATCGCGCTCACGATCATGGGAATGAACAGCACGCGGCTGCGCGAGACCGGCGAGCTGCGTGCCGTCCGTGAAATTGCGCGTGAGCTCAATCGCCGTGCGAGTCCTGGCGATCCGCTGCTTGCGCTGCCGCCCTCCGACATTCCGATCGCGTTTTACTGCCATCGCGTGGAGGTCCTCCATCCCGATGTGAATCGCCCGCGATTGTTCGCGATCGAGAATCGGGATTACGGACAATCGCTGCCCGCGACACTCGAGTTTTTCAAGTTCGATCCGAAACGCTACGCAATTCGGAAAGTGCGCGACTTCGGTTCGTCTGCGCTGTATGAGTTGCGGCGGTGAAGCGCGCGATATCATCCCTCCGATGGCGGCGACGCGATTTGTCCTCGGCGTCGATCTCGACGGGGTCGTAGCGGATTTCTACGCAGCGATCCGAATTGTGGCGTCCGAGTGGCTCGGTGTGCCCATCGCTCAACTCACCGATAAACCCAAGTACGGCCTGAGAGAATGGGGCATTCCGGATGAAGAGGCGTATCACGACCTCCATCGATTTGCGGTTACGCAGCGAAATCTTTTCGAGAAGCTGCAACCGATCGAGGGTGCCCCTCCCACCCTTCGGCGGCTCTCCGACCTCGGAATTCGAATCCGGATCATCACGCACCGCCTCTACATCAAGTACTTTCACGAAGAGACGGTTCGGCAGACCACACGCTGGCTCGAGCATCACGGCATTCCGTATTGGGACCTTTGCTTCATGAGGGACAAGGCGGCCGTCGGCGCGGATTTGTATATCGAGGATTCGCCGAGGAATGTGGAACAGCTACGCGCGGACGGACATGCGACGATCGTCTACAGCAATTCGACAAACCTCGAGATCGCGGCGCCGCGGGCCGACAATTGGCTGGCCGCGGAAACCCTCATCCTGCAGGCTCTCAAAGAGTTCGAGAAAAAAAACGGCGGCCATCACCTCGAAGGGCAATAACCGGCGGCCGCGGTGAGCGCCGCGCCGCATTCCGCTTCGATCTTCACCGTGGCAAACGCGTCGCCGCGCGTCGGTCCGATGTTCACGATCGCGATCGGAATCCTCCGATCCGCCGCGCGCTTGACGAAACGGAAACCTGACCACACCGTCAGCGAAGATCCGACGACCAGGAGCGCGTCCGCTTCGTCGACGCGCTGCATTGCGAGCGCAACCTTCGCAGCAGGAACCGTCTCGCCGAAAAAGACGACGCCCGGCTTCAGAACGCCGCCACAGCGATCGCAGGCTGGAACTCGAAACTCGCCCACGAGCTCACGCGCGACTGCCGAATCGCCGTCGGGCGCGAAGTCTGCCTCGTCGGCAATGAGGCGTGCGTCGTCGATCCAGGCGGCATTCAAGACTGCCAGGCGATCCTGAAGGGCGGCGCGCGCAAATTCCGATCGGCAGTCGAGGCAGACGACGACTCGATTCCGCCCGTGGAGTTGCACGAGCTTCCGACTTCCGGCCTCCTGATGCAGATCGTCGACGTTCTGCGTGATCAGGAAATCGATCGTGCCGCGCGCCTCGAGCTCGGCGAGCGCGTGATGCGCCGCATTCGGGCGTGCGGCGAGAAACCGCGGCCAGCCGCGATAGCTGCGTGCCCAGTAAAACCGCCGCATGTCCTCGCTGCGAACAAAATCGTTGTAGTAGATCGGCTTGTGCCGCGTCCACGCGCCACCGGGACTGCGATAGTCCGGAATGCCTGACTGCGTACTGCAGCCGGCTCCGGTCAGTACGACGAGACGCCGCGCGCCAGCGAGAAACTCGGATAGCATGCGACGCTCTGCGCTAATGCGCGCGCAGTCCCCGCTCGTACGCCGGATTCTTCTGCCCCATCAGCCACTGATCGAACCAGCCAACGATGTACTCGAGGCGCTCCACGCGATGCCACGGCTTGCCGGAGCGTGACAGCTCGTGCGATTCGTCGGGGAATCGCACCATCACCGTCGGGATGTGCCGGTACTTCAGCGCGCGGAACATCATCTCGCCGCCCGCCATCGGTGGCGTGCGATAGTCCGCTTCTCCTTCGATCAGCATGAGCGGAGTCTTCACGCGCTCGATGTACGTGATCGGCGACCGCGCTTTGTAATCTTCCGGGTCTTCCCACGGCGCTTTGCGGAACCATGTCGGCTGGAAAAGCGTGAAGTCGGCGACGTACCAGAAATTCGACCAGTCGGCGATGTCGCGCTGCGAGACCGCGGCCGCGAAGCGATCGGTTTGCGTCACCACCCAATTCGTGAGCAGACCGCCGCCGCTCCCGCCGGTGACGCCGAGCTTCTTCGTATCGATGTAACCCTTCGCGACGAGCGCATCGACTCCCGCCATCAGGTCTTTGAAGTCGTCGCCCGGATAGTGGTACTGAATGATGTTGCCGAAGTCCTGGCCGTACGTGGTGCTACCGCGCGGGTTGGGATACAGCACCACGTAACCCTTCGCCGCCATCCACTGGAACTCGTGATCGAACGTGTAGCCGTACGCGGCATGCGGTCCGCCGTGAATGTTGAGGATCATCGCGTACTTTTTCGACGGATCGAAGTCAGGCGGCTTCTGAATCCAGGTCTCGATCATCTTGCCGTCGAAGCTTTTGTACGTCATCTCGTCCGGCTCGGTGAGCGTGATCTCGGAAAAGAGCTTCTCGTTGATGTTCGTCAGGCGCGTCAGGCCTCCTCGATCGTCGACCTTGAACAGGTCTCCGATCATCCGCGGCGTCGAAATCAGAAGAATCGCGAGATTGTCGCGAACGATGAAGGTCAGGATGTCTTGTTTGCCTTCGGTCCACGCCGTCATGCGGCCGGTTTCCAGGTCGATGCGCTTCAGATCGACTTTGCCCTCTTCGGCGGTCGTGATGTAGAGCGTCTTCGAGTCGCTGCTCCACATCGGACGCGCTCCACGTGCGGCGCGCGGCGCAGCCTGATCGCCGGTAAGGCCGCTCAGGACGTCGTTGTCGAACGATGCCGTCAGATTCCGCGGCTCTCCGCCGCTCGTGCTGACGACAAACAGATCCGATTGCTCGTACGAATGGACCGGATTGCTGAGCGAGCCGCGGAAGGCGATCCATTTTCCGTCGGGACTCGGCGACGCGTCGCCGACGGAACCGTCGATGTCAGCGACCTTGACCATTTCGCCGCCGGCCGCCGGGATCGCGTAGATGTTCGCGTCCTGCCGGTCGTAATACGGCTCGTTCACACGGTTCGAGATGAAATAGATTCGCGAGCCATCGGGACTCCACACCGGCTCGCCTTCGCTGAACTCGCCGGTGGTGAGCTGCTTCGGCTTGGCCGCTTCATCCGACGTCGGGACGTCGATCGTCCAGATGTGACCGGCGCGAGTGACATCGAGATATCCGGGACCGTTGAAGCGATACGTCGCCTGATTGATCACGCGAACATCGCTGACGTGGTCGTCGGACTTCTTTTTCTCGTCCAGGTCCTCGGGTTTTGTCCGCGCCGTGAACGCGATCGTGCGTCCGGACGGCGACCACGCGATTGAATCGATCGCGCGCGCGAGCGACGTCACCGCTCGCGGTTCGCCGCCGTCGAGCGGCAGGATGAAAATCTGCGACGGCTGTGGCTTGCCGTCCTTCTCGACGGTGCGCAGGAACGCGAGCGACTTTCCGTCGGGCGACCATCGCGGCGACGTATCGCCGGTGCCGGTCGTCAGCTGGCGCGGCAATCCGCCGCGTGCAGGAACCGAGCAGATCGACGTGTCATATCGGTCCTTCTTCTCGTCGGCGGTCACGCGCACAAATGCGATCTGCGATCCGTCTGGCGATAGCTGCGGATCGGCGATCCATTGGAAGCGGAAAAGATCTTTTTCGGTAATGACGCGCGCATCGACCGCGGCGGCGATGAGAATCGTAAGGAAAAGCACTCGTTTCATGCGGGAGATTGTATGGCGTACACGACCAGGCCGGCGGTCAGCAGCCCGCAGATCGTGAAAACGATGAGGCCCGCCTTCGGGCGCTCATGAACGTGGGGCAGGAGATCGGAGGCTCCCAGGTAGAGAAGGAAGCCGGCAAAGAACGACAACTGGAACGCCACGATCCTCGGCTCGAGCCGCAGCGCACTTGCGCAGAGGGCGCCGACGACCGGCGCGATCGCGTCGATCACGAGCAGCGTGATCGTGCGGCGCGCGTTGTTTCGAGTTGCCAGCATGAATGTGACTGTGTTCAAGCCGTCCGCGAAATCGTGTGCGACGACGGCAACCAGCACGACCATCCCGACCTTCGATCCGGCGGCGAATCCCACTCCGATCGCGAGTCCGTCGAGAAAGCTGTGAAAGGAGAGGCCGATGGCGCCGACGAGGCCGACGTTGTGATGATGGCCCGGCGCGTCATGCTGCTTTTCGCCGTGGATGATCGTCAGTTTTTCGAGGAGGAAGATCGCGAGAAATCCGATGAGAAGCGTCACCATCAGCGCCCGTATCGGAATCCCCTCGTGAACCGACGCCTCGGTCACCTCGGGAATCAGATCGAGGAAGGCGATGCCAATGACGAGGCCGGAAGAGAAGGCCATGATGTAGAGCAGATACTGGCGATAACGGAAGGCGAACGCGCCGCCGGCGAGCGTCATCAGGAATGCGGAAAGCGCGTAAACCGCGGCCATCGAGCCGTAGTTTAAGCGGATTGAGACTCAGTGCCCGGGTTTGCCTTCCGCGCACGCGACTGTCGACGAAACTAGATTGTCGATGTCGAACGGCTTGCGGATCAGACCCCAGACTCGCGAAGGATCGAGATTCTGAGTCGTGCGCTGGCTCGCGCCGGTCATCACGATCACCTTCTGCAGGAGTGACGGACTATCGCGCTCGAGGCGGTCGAGAAGCTCGAAGCCGTTGACCTCCGGCATCATCAGGTCGAGCAGGATCACCGAATAGTTGTGGCGGCGGATCTGATCGAACGCCAGGCGCCCGTCGGCGGCGGTGTCGACAGCGAAGCCCTCCTTGCCGAGGAGGGTCGCGAAGAGGCCGCGCAGCGCCTGATCATCATCGACCACGAGAACGGACGAACTCGAGAATGGGGGGTCCGACCGGGACATTTGGACGGCAATTTATGTCCCGTCGCGAGAAAACGCCAGGAGTCAGGCTTCGTAGACGCGAACGAGATAGACCGAATCGTCTTTCTTCACCGTGGCGATCGACTCGCGGCCGCGCACCGGCGTCGCGAAGCTGACCAGTTCCGACGCGCTCCGCCGAACGAATTCGAAGATAGCGGAATCACGGTCTGCGGCCTCGATGACAGTCGACCTCGATTCACTCTTCGCCAGTTCGAGCTTCAGTTCGCGAGATTCAATGGTGAACTGCAAACGCGCCTCCGTGCATCAATATGGTGCTGCGATCTGCATTTCACCACTTTAAAAAGCAATCCGTCTGCCAGTCTCGCTCTACCGGACGCGACTCTGCCGCCGAGTTCCGGGACGTTACGGCCGCATGGGATATGGTGTGTGGCACTGACGCTGAGCGAGATGTTGAGGAAAGAAAGAACGTGAAGCGCCTCGCGATCGCCCTAATCGTTCTTGCGGCCTGCAACCGCGAGCAAAAACAAGCCGGCGGGCTCGCGAGCGCCGGCAATGTGAATCGCGGCAAGGAAGCGATCGAGCGCTACGGCTGCAACGCGTGTCACATCATCCCGGGCATTTCCGGACCGAAAGGAATGGTCGGGCCGCCGCTCGACCACATGGCTTCACGAAGTTTCATCGCCGGCAAGCTTCCAAACAATTCGCAGACGATGATCGACTGGCTGCAGAATCCGCCGAAATACGATCCGCAATCCGCGATGCCCAACCTTGGCGTCACGCCTGCCGACGGCCGCGATATCGCGGCGTATCTCTACACATTGAAATGATTGCGGCAGTCGTAACGCGGCAACAGCATTGCAGTCATCGACACGGCCCGGACCGTGGGGCATCGCAGTCGCAGAGATAAGGTAGTGCAATGACGTTTTATGTCGAGAAAAAGTTGGCGCTCGGACCGATCAGCTTTGGCGTAACACCGGGCCAGAAGGACGTCGATGACGATCCCGCGCTCAGCACCGGCGCAACGGGAGAGTTCACCCGCCGAGGGAACGAGCGATTCTTCTTCGGCGGGAACGATCCGTTCACGGGGCCGGCGATTCCGCGCACGCCGTCGATCAGCAGCACGCCGTTCTGGTCATCGCTGAAACCCGACGGGACGCCACGATCGTACGGGCTCCTCGCCTCCATGGCCGGCGGAATCCTCTTCGTTCTCCTCGGCTTCGCGGTGGTCAGCCGCAAAGGTGCGGCAGGCTGGGTCGAGGTCATCCTCGGCGTGATCATGATCACCGTTCCGATCGTCCTGACGGCGCAGAAACGCAGGAAGATCCGCGAGCAGGAAGAACGCAACCGCGCCGAACGCGAGGCCGTCGAGAAGCGGAATCGCGAAACGCTCGCGGCGTACACCGCGGCGCTTGAGGGCGTGCAGAAGTCGCGCGATGAGGCGTCGCTCGAACAACTCAAACGCGAACGTGCGGCCCTCACGCTGCCGGACACGATCTGGAGCGGAACTGCACGGCGCACCATTCTCCTGATCGCCTTTGATGAGCTGAAACAGCGGGGCACCGCCGGCGCCAGCGAGATCGCGCGGCTGATCGATCGCGCAAGCGAAGCCGCCGGCCTCTCCCCCGACGACGCGAAAGAGATCAAACGCGAGGTGTACTCCACCATCGTCTGGCATCTCCTGGCCGCCTTCCGCCTCGGAAAATCGCAGACCGAGCAGCTCGAGCGCCTTCGACAGGGACTGGGGATTGGCGACCAGGAAGCGAAAGCCATCGCGCAGTTCCAGAGCGTTCGCGATATCACGCCGGCAACACTTCCGAAAATACGCTGCTCAACGCAGCTGCAATTTCAAGAGTACTGCATCTACGAAACGGCGACCGATCACGGAACGCTGCACGTCACGAACAAGCGAAATCTTCTCGAAGGAAAAAAGACGATCGAGATCCCGCGCGGACTCGATGTGACAGTCAACGCGAGCGACAACGTCATCACGCTCAAGACCGACAATCCGAAAAAACCGCTGCGCCTCAAAGTCGAGGAGCCGGTCTACGCCGCGGCCATACTCGATGCGGCATCGCAGATTGATGAGCGGCCGCGCGGCTTCGCCTAGTGGCCCACTGCCGCCGGCGCGCGCTTCTCACCGGGATATGGCACATCCTCCCCTTTGATTGCCCGCCACAGGATGCGGTTCAGCGTGTCGTCGTCGACCGCGTCGGGCCGGCTGAAATCGAGCGAGGTCATTCCAGTCTTCGGCTGCGGCGGCGCGGGCGGATTCTTCTCATTCAGGTCGACATTCGGCGTCATCGCGCTGTACGGAGTGAGATCTGGCTGCGACGAGAAAATCCCGCGCAGCGGCCGGCCGAAGTGATCGAACTGCGACAGCGAATCGAGGCCGAGAATCTCTTCGATCGTGGCGACGACGTCGGTGGTGTTCGTGAATCGGTGCACGACGCCGGCGCGGTTGTACGCGGAGATTGTCAGCAGAACAGAGCGATGGGAATCGACGTGATCGGGGCCGCTCTGTGCGTCGTCTTCGAGCACGAATACGACCGTATCGCGCCAATACTTCGACTTCGATAACGCCTCGACGATGCGTCCGAGGGCCAGGTCGTTGTCGGCCATGTAGGCGCGCGGTGTCGGCTTGTCGTGATCGAGGCCGGACGTGTGATCGTTCGGCAGCGACATGATCTCGAGCGCCGGAAGATTTCCATCCGCTACGTAACGGTTGAACTCCGCGATCCAGACGTCAGCGCGTTTCTGATCGGGAACATCCAGATCCCAGCCGACGTAATCGGGCGAAGTCGTGGCGCGGAGGGCGCTCTTCGTGCCGATGGACTTCGTACTCCTCCCCAGCTCCGCGCCCTTGATCACGAACTCTCCGTAATCGCGGAGCGTGATTCTCTTGCGCACCGCCAGGTCCCACAGATAACCGGTCGAGGGCGAGTTCACGTCGTCGTCATCGCTGACGAGAATGCCGCGATTCGTCCCCTGATAGTCGAAGTCGGGCCGGCGATGCGAGTACTGCGATTGCACCGTCTTGTTGACGTAATCCGAAGCGTAGGCGGCAGTCGACCAGTTGTGACCGTCGGCGCTGACTTCGGCATTCACGAAGAAGCGATCGAAGAGTCCGAAGCGCTTCGCGAGCGCGTGGTGGTTCGGCGCGATGCTCTCCGTGAAAAAAGACAGCGACGGATCACCGTCACCCTCCGGCATGTCGCCGAACACCTGATCGTAGGTGCGGTTCTCTTTGATGATGTAGATCACGTGTTTGAACGGCGGATATTTCGCCACGGTGCGCGTTGCGTCCCATCCGTTGGCTTTCGCGACGCGCTTCGAGAGGCTTGCGAGGCCAACATTCTCGCCGAAAGAGATTACCGAGCCGTCGAGCTGTCCGAGGGTGTAGTCGCGCGTATTGGCGGGCATCGACCCGACCTGAAGCCGCGCCGGGTCGGGCGCCGAGCCTGCCCCTTTTGCGCAGGCGACGAAAATCGTCGAGCCGACTCTTGCGAGCGCTGCCGGATACCACTCCGTTGGGACGCGGCCGAGAAGCTTGCCCGTTGCGACCTCGAAAACCGCCACAGCGTTGTTGTCTGCTTCTGCGACGAAAAGGCGCTTGCCATCTCGGGACATCGCGAGCGCGTTCGGCGTACTCCCCTCTTGTGGCCCGGCTGGCGGCGCATCAGTCAATGTATTGACCTTTTTTTGCGTGGCGATGTCGATCACCGAAATCGTGTCGGTCGACGCCGACGCCACGTAAAGGCGCGAGCCGCTGGAGACGATCGCCGAAGGATGGCGGCCGGCAGCGATGCGCGATCGCTTCGACAGGAGACCGTCCGCATCTCTGGCGAACGCGTTCAGGGTCGTATCGCCCCAGCAGGAGACGTAGAGCTGGTTGCGATCGATCACCATGGCGTACGGATATCGGTCGGTCATGGCGCGCTGCACCACTTCGCGGCGCGCGACGTCGATCACGGCGATCGAGTCGCCGAGATTCTCGGCGGCGTACAAGAAACGGCCGTCTGAGGAAATTGCCAATCCAGCCGGATGGGCGGTGCCGGCATCCTTTGGTTTTTTCTTCGGAGCACGCAGCGGGATCGTTCCGTCGGCGGTTGCCCGCCCTCCCTCCCATCCATAGACATAGATGACGTCGTCGTTGCCTCCCGAGGCGTAGAGGGTGTGGCCGTCGGGCGAGAACGTCAGTCCGATGAATGCGGCTGGCTGCTCGATTGTCTGCAGGACATCGCCGGTGGCACGATCGATGACCTGGACGCCCTGCTGCCGCCATCCATTGAGAAGGAGGACGAGTTGGTTGCCGTCGGGGGAGGCGACCATGGCGAGCGGAAAGTTCCCGACCTTGTGCGGTGCGGAAACCGGATCGAGCGTGGCGCCGGTGGACAGACGTGTCGCGAGCAGAAGGGTCAGGAGGCAAGTCATCGCGACAGTATTGTCCAGATTCCGATGACGATGAAGCCCGCGCCGGCGATCATCTTCAGCGTTTGCGGGCGGACGAAGCGCTCGATCTGCGCGCCGACCAGGACACCGATTGCGGCGGCGATCACCAGCGCGGTCGAGCTGCCGGCGAAGACGATCCATTTGTTCGTCTCGCGATCGGCGGAGAAGAGCATGGTTGCAAGCTGAGTCTTGTCACCAATTTCCGCGAGAAAAACGGTAATGAAAACGGCTGAGAATGTTTTCCACACGCGCGGAGTTTAGTCGTTCTTGACACACCGGAGGGCGGCCCGTATCTTGCGCCGTCCCCCGAGGCAAAATTCGCGGGAGTCATGTTACAAGGCGTGTGAGACTTCGCAGGCGGCTCAGATGCGAGGCGCGCGAAGCGAGCGCGAGGAGGCGTACAAGTTAGTACGTCGACGAGCGCGAGCGAGCGCAACGAAGCAGCTGAGCCGCATGCGAAGTCGAACGGGCTCGTAGCTCAGTGGTAGAGCAGCTGGCTTTTAACCAGTTGGTCGTAGGTTCGATCCCTACCGAGCTCACCAAAGATCAGTTGTCCGTTCTCGATGTCAGTTGCTACAGGGCGTGTGAGAACGCGTAAGCGGCGCGAATGCGAGGCGCACGAGTGAGCGCGAGGAGGCGTACGAATAGTACGCCGCACGAAGCGCGAATGAGTGCAACGAAGCAGTCGCGGCGCTTACGCGTTCGAACGTCCCCATCGTCTAGAGGCCTAGGACACCGCCCTTTCACGGCGGCAACACGGGTTCGAATCCCGTTGGGGACGCCACTGACGAATCTCTGGCGTGTGACTCGGGTTATAGTCGCGCGACACAATTCTGTGGAACCTGTCCGAAAGGATCGCCATGCGACTGATTAACGCCTCCCTCGCCGCCGTCACGATCGTTCTCTCCGCTTCCGTCGTCATCAATGCACAGACTCCTCCCGCTGCGCAGGAAGGCTCCGTCGCGGTGAAGGATGGAGGAATTTTCGTCAGAGGATGGACCGGGAAGATCGACGCCTCCGAAGAAAAGGCCGGACACGTCTTGAACAACACGAAGCTGTCCGAGGAAGCCGGAGTTCTGCACGTCCGAACGGGGCCTGCGGTGACCTATTGGAATCCTGCGAACAAGGCGACGGGCAGCTACACGGTCAAGGGAACATTCACCGAGTCGAACTACATGGGGCTCAACGACCATCCGCATCCCTACGGCATCGTGATCGCCGGCAACGACCTCGGCACCGATCATCAAAGCCTGCTTTATTGCGCGGCTTACGGCAACGGCACCTTCATCGTTCGTGGATTCGGTCCCGAGCCGTTCCGGATGGGCGACCGGCGCCCGGAGGAAAATGCGGCGGTGCACAAAGCGGCGGGCAAGGGCTCTTCGGTCACTCAGGAGATCGCGATGTCGGTGAGCGCCGACAAGGTCTCGTGCGCAATCAACGGCACGGTGGTAGCGAGTTACGACAGGGCGCTCGTCGTGGCCCCCGGCAAGCTGAAATCCACCGACGGCGGCTATGGCATTCGCTTTGCGCACAACACCGAAGCCACCGTGACCGGTTTCGGGGTGTCGAAACAGTAGCAGCACGAACCGGCCCGCGTTGGACTCCACGTTGTTCCGACGCCCGAGCATTGGAACTGAGCTATGTCACCGTCCGAGCCCGTGATCACAATTCCCCATTCACGCATTAGATTCCGAGACGCACGAAGTCTGCACTCGGCGCGCTGGCTCGGACAGCAGGAGGCTGATCTAGTTTTGAAATAACCTGAGGCTCATCGGTGCGTCGGGCGTAACTGCGAGCCTCCTTCTATAACAAAGAGCCTAGATCGTTCGCAGCGCCTGAATCGCGCGCCGCTGCGTAATGTTCTGCGCGATCACGATTGCCAGCACCGTGGAGAGGCAACCGGCCACGATCAACACGAGCAGATACAACAAGGGGATCGACAGGGCCTGCGGCGGCGGGTCGAAGACGCCGGTCAATACCTTCACCAGCATCTTCGCGATCGCAAATCCAGTGGCGAAGCCGAGAACGATTCCCGCGCTGAGAATGATCAGCCCCTCTGTCCACAGAAACGATCCGAGCTGGCGGCCTTTCGCTCCCATTGCAGCAAGCAGGGCGAAGTCGCGGCGACGCTCGATCAATCCCAGGCCGAGGACGAGGCCGCTGGCGCCGGCGATGAGAAGAATCGCGAACGACAGTTCGATCCACGTTAGACCGCGAAGGTCGACGGCGGTCAGGCTGGAGCTGATCGTCTTCAGCACGGAGCCGATCTCGGTCACGCGCGCGCCCGGCAGGCCGGCAACGACGGGCTGCACCCGCGCAGCGAGTTGAGCGGGAGGAATGTTGCTACGGATCAGGACCACCTCACGCGCGGCGTTCGCCGTCTGGGCGGCGATGTAGCTGGCGTTGGCGATGATGAACGAATCCTTCGGCGCGGTCGGAAACTCGCGAACGACTGCCAGAAAATGAAACGGTACTACGTGGTATTGGTGGTCCTTCGCATTTTGCAGGCGAAGATTCACGAGATCTCCGACGTGCAGCTGAAAGTCATTCACAGTTTCCTGCGACAGGAGCACGCCATCGGAACGCGAGGCAAGGGTGCGCATCGTTCCCTGCGCATCGTTGCTCGCGAAAAAAGCGTTCGACAGGTCGGTCGCATCGCCGATGGTCAACGGATCGATCCCGTAAATGTCCTGAAGATCGTTTCCCACGTACGCGAAACGGCGAATCATCGCTCGCGCGGCGCGCACTCCCGCGACGCGGCTGATGCGATCCAGGAGCGGACCGGCTGGATAGGCCGTCGTTCCTGTGACCGTCACATCAGCGCCGTTCGTCAACTCCGCGTCGACTCGGGACTGCGCGTTGTACGTGGTGTTGAAGACAGCGGTCGACACAGCGAACGAAAACGCGAGCGTCACTAGAACGACGCCGCGCGTGATCAGTCGTGCCTGGCGTGACACCGAAGCCGCCACGATCGACGCCATGTTGCCGGCCAGCGGCCGGAACAGGCGCGCCACGATTGCGCGGCCTGCCGTCAAACCGTAGCGGAAGATTCTTGTGACCAGAAGTCCGACTCCAATCCACAGCGCCAGCGGTGCAAGGAACGACTCGTACGACACCGACGTCTGGGCCACGCCTTCCGGGGCGAGAACAATTTGATATCCCGACGACGCCGTGCGCCAGTAAATCAGACCGGAGATGCCGAGGAGAATGATGTCGATCCACGTCCGCTCCCAGAACGGACGCTGGGCGCGGCCAACGCGCACGCGACCCGCCCGCACCGACGACTGTCGCGCTTCACGCCATGCGGGGACGATGACCGCGGCCAGCGCCGAAACGATTCCGACGAGGAGTGCGATCGCGCCGACGACAATCGTCTGCCGGCCGCCGACGGCGATGGTGACCATTCGTCTCGTCACGAAGAAAGTGATGATCAGCGCGACGATCACCGCCAGCGCCGAAACGACGATCGCTTCCAGCGTCTCGAGGCGGAGGATGGTGGCGGTGGTTGCCCCGCGGACGCGCAACAGCGCCTGCTCGCGGCTTCGCCGGTCCGCTCCGGTCGCGCTGACCGCGAATGTCAGGATGATCGCGAGGATCGCGCCGGGTACGCCGAGAAATAGAAACAGGATGCGCGCGTAGAGCGCGTCTTCGCGCACGGCGTCGAGCCGCGCCGCGAGATTGTCGCCCACGATCGCGCTGCCGGCGACGCGCGCCTCGAAATTGTGCGCGAGCTGTTGCACGTAGACGAACGCCGCGCGCGGGTCGGGCGGGAGGGCGTGAGCGAGACGCACGTGCAGTTGCATGCGGACGCTGTCGGGCCGCACGGCCGCCTGCGGATCGAACCACTGATGCCACAGCGCGATCGGGATCACCATCACGTTGTCCGGCGGCGCTTGCGGTGCTGCGCCCGCAGGCACGCCTACGGCCTGAAAAAGCGAATCCGCCTGCGGCAGATCGATCACGCCGTCGATGCGGGCAACGATCGGCGGCAATGCCAGTCGATTGATCGACACCGTGTCACCGACAGCAACGTGCAGGTTCGCCGCGGTCTGCTGTGCGATGAGAATCCCGGAAGACGACCCGAGGAGCAGCCGCAGCTCCGCAGGGAAATCCTTCCAGTATGTGGGCGTGATGCCGAGCACTTTGCCCCCGCCTGTCGTCTGTGTGGTCCCCGCGCTGGTGGCCGTGAATCCGGGAACGCTGGCATAACCGATCGGATCGAGCGTGCGCACGCGCACGGCGCTTCGCACATTCTGCTCGACCGCTGCGGCGTTCGCTCCCGGAATGATCTCGATCTGCCAGTCGACGGGAACATCACCGAGTGCACGCTGGGTCATCGTCGCGGCGCTGGCGTTGATGAAGATGCCCAGGATTGCGAGCAGCGAGATCGTCAGGCTGACGCCGAGGACAGCCGGCAACATCCTGCCGGAGCGGCGCCGCACCAGGCCTGAGAGCCACGTCATCAGCGCGCTCATCGCAATACACCGTGGTCCATCTTCCACTGCGTCTTCATGCGCCCGGCGACGAACGCGTCATGCGTCGCGATCATGAGAGCCGTATCGGTCCCCTTCAACCGCCGGTCGATGAGATCGAGCAGGTGCGCGGCGGTCGCGTGGTCGAGCTGGCCCGTCGGTTCGTCGGCCAGGATCAATGCGGGATTTGTAATCAGGCTGCGGCCGACTGCCGCGCGCTGCGCCTGACCGCCCGAGATCTCTTCAGGAAGTTTGTCGGCCAGCGCGGCGAGATCGAGCGCCTCCAGAATCTCGGATGCCGCGTCTCTGGCGTGGTCTGCGTCCGAACCTGCCAGCAGCAGCGGGACTTCGATATTCTCAATCACTGTCAGCGGTGCCAGGAGACTTTCGTTTTGAAAGACGAACGAAACCTTCGACGGCCGCAGCGTCTCTTTCTCGCCGAGGGCGGGCCAGCGAACGACGCCGGACGTTGGATCGTCGAGTGCGGCGAGAAGATGCAGCAGAGTCGACTTTCCGCTTCCGGACGGACCGATGAGCGCGATGCGCGCGCCGCGCTCGATCTTGCAGGTAGCATGTTGCAGCGCGACGACGCGGTTGCCGTTCTGTCCGAACACGCGGCTGACGTCGATGGCTTCTGCCACAACGTCAGGCATCGACTACCTTCCCGTCCTGAAGTCGAACGATGCGGTCCGCTCGCCGCGCAATTGCTTCACTGTGCGACACGATCAGACTCACTCCCCCGCTTTTCCGATGCTCGTCGAAGAGAGCCAGGATGCGCTCCTCGGTCGCGCTGTCGACTTCACCGGTCGGCTCGTCCGCCAGCAGCACAGGAGGCCGCGGTGCCAACGCCACCGCCAGCCCGGCACGCGACGCTTCGCCGCCCGAAAGCTGCGGCGGATAAGCGTGACGGCGTTCGCTGATGCCGACGCTTTCGAGCACCTCGCGTATTCGACCGCTGTCGTGCAGTCCGGCCAGCCGCATCTTCAGTTGCACATTCTGCTCGACGGTCAGGTGATCGAAGAGGTTGCCGAACTGCAGGAGGATTCCGATCAGACGCGCGCGCATCGCGGTCCGCGTTCGCTCATCGCGGCGCGTCAGGCGTTCGCCGTTGATGAAGACAAATCCGCCGTCCGGTTCGTCCAGTCCGGCCAGGCAGGCGAGAAGAGTTGATTTCCCGCTGCCCGAAGGACCGGCCACGACAACGATCTCGCCGGCATTCACTTCCATGCTCACGCCGCGCAACGCGAGCGTTTCGTCATCGCCGGCATGGTAGAAGCGGTAAAGCTCGCGCGCTTCAATGACCGGTACTACAGCCACCGGAAACTCTTCGACATCCGCTGCCACTGGTCGACGTTGTCCGCTCCCTGCGGTGCCCACAGAGTCAACGTGGCGGTCTTTCCATTCTTGAAAAAAATGTACGCTTCGTTCTCGAGCCGAACCTGTTTGTTCGTCACCGCGTTCGGTTGGGAGCTCGACGTGTATTTGATGAGGACAGCCTTCCCGCCGGAAAGTGTGACCTCCGAGATATTCGTGATCGTCCCCTGAATCTGCCTGGCCTCGTTCGCGCGGACACTGGCCGCAGTCGGCGCAGCAGATGCGGGAGCGACCGTCACTTTGACCCCATCGAGCTTGTTGACGAAATCGACATTCGCGCCGTTCTCCGTCCTCGCCCAACCTTCCGGGACATCGAGCTCGTAGCCGGCGGCGGCGTTGCGGTACTTCACGAACGCCTGCGTGTCAGGGATGTCGCCGGCCGGACTCACCTCAGGCGCAGTCGCCGACTGCGCAACGGTCGCAGTTGTTCCCGAGTCCGTCGAAGCTGTTGGCGTCGCCGGCTGGGGGGGCGGCGGAGCGGACGATTCTTTCGCTTTGCACGCCAACGCCAGGGCGAGGAATAGAGCGGGAATTCGTCGTCTCACGTTCACCTCCGCGGGATTGCCATCACGATCCTTGCCCACTCTACTTTCGGAGGAATGAACGCAATATGAACAAGCTCTGCCGTTATCGCTTTCTCTGCCGTGCGCCCACGTCGTCGATCACAGAACAAAGGAGCGCAGCCGCCGGGCACGGCGCGCCCGAAAAAATCTACTTCGTGCCTTCCTGTTTGTTTTTCTTGTGCTGCTTTTCCGCGCCGATCGCTGCTCCGGCGACGGCACCCTTCTTTCCGCCGAGGATCCCGCCTACCGCACTACCAACCACTGCTCCTTTCGCCTTGCTGTGAGTTACACCTACCGTGCCTCGCGATCGAGGTACGCCTTCATCCTGGACCAATACTGTTCGCGCCAGGTTTGTTCGGTCTCGGGGATCAGGTCTTTGGGGACACCGCGATGCGTCAGCACGAGCTCCGTACCGCCATCAGGCGTCGGTGTCAGCGTTACCGCGGCCATCGAGAAGACGCCTTCGGGGAATCGGCGGTGGCGCCATGCCTGAACGATGCGCCGCCCGGGGACGAGATCGACATTGACCCCGGTGACATCGTTCCCGCTGGTTGAAAACGGCCCGCCAATCTTCCCGCTGATGATCGCCGTCCTGCCCGTGACCGCGGTGTGCTTTTTAGAGTCCGCCAAAAGATCGTACACGGTGGCCGGTGCAGCCTTGAACTTCACGCGTTGCTTAATGGTCTTGCACATGGATTCCTAGTGGATCTCCTTTAACAACTCCGCGACCGCCGCGTCGAGCTGCGAGTCTTTCTGCATCACGGCTTCGCCCGGATCGCGCTTCACGAATTTGTCGACCGGACGCGGATGCATCTCCATGTCCTGGCCCTTCGAATCGGTGATGCGCGTCCCCGGCATCCGGAGGACCGTTCCGTCCACGAGCGGCGTTCCGCCGGTGTAGATGATCCATCCGGCTGTCGGTTCGCCGACTACTTGGCCTAACTTCATGGTCCGATACCCTTCCGTGAAATCTTCGGCATCGGACAACGAATGACGGTTGATGACGAGGATCGTCGGCTTCTCGAGCGATCGCTGACCCAACACCGAACGCGCAGCCGACGGCGGCATGTCGCGCGACGTCATCGTGAGGTACGGTTTCCGCGAGAAGACATCGAGCGCGTACGCATTCACGAATCCGCCGTGGTTGTTTCGCAGGTCGATCACGATGCCGTCGTGCGAGCGGTTCTCCGCATCGAGGTCAACGTACAACTTCTGGAGCGACTGGCTCGACATGTCGTACATATGCACGTATCCCAGCCGGCCGCCGCTGACTTTCAGGACGTAATCCCGGTTGCGGTTCACCCAGTCGCGATAGACCAGTGCCCGCTGCTCCGCCCAGTTGACCGGCTGAACAACGACGTCGCGCTTCTGTCCATCGGCACGTGCGACGGTCACGACCGTTCGCCTGCCGATCTTGTATTCGAGCAGCGAGTCGAAATTCGTCGACCGGGCAACCGGCTGGCCGTCGACGGCCGTGATCGTCTCGCCCGCGCGGATCTTCGCGATGTCGGCCGGCGAGAGCGGAACGACTTCGCTGATCACCAGCGCGCCGCGGCCGTCGTACTCGGAGGGCGAGAAGAAGACGCCTAACCGGCCGGTGGTCGGGCGCGGCGGGTCAGCGGGGTTGGCGCCGAGGTGCGAGGCGTTGAGGTCGCCGACCATGAGGGAGAGCATGCGGCGAAGCTCGTCGCCAGTCTTCGCCAGCGCAACGCGGCTGCCGTAGACTTCGCGCTGCGCGGTCCAGTCGACGCCGCGCATCGTCGGATCGAAGAACGCATCGCGCAGATACGTCCAGGCCTGCGTGAACGCCTCGTTCTTCTCGCGATTGAAATCGACGTCCATTTCGGCGGTGACGGCCAGCGTTCGCGGCTTGACCGGATCGATGGTCGCCGCGGCGATCTTGCCGGCGTCGAGATACCAGATTTCCTTGCTGTCGTTCGACCATTGCAGCCAGCGCTTGCGACCGGGACTGCTGCTGATCTGCTTCGCAACCGGCGGCTCGGTCGCGAGCTCGTCGAGCGAGTAGACGTAAACGTTCTCGAGGTCGGCGACCGTTGCGACGAGCGCGAGCCATTTCCCATCGGGACTGAGCGCGATCGCGTCGGTGTCCAGCCCGATCGGAATGACGCGAATGCGGTCGCGAATGCCGCTCCAGTCCACTTCGACGTTCGGCGGCTTCTTCTTGTCCGCCGGCGCGGCCGGTTTCTCAACGTTCTTCGTCTCGTCGCCGGCCGGTTCGGGCTTCGGCTGTTCGCGGAAGAGCTCGCGGAACTGTTCCTCGCGAAGCTTCGGCGTCACCGGAACGACGTCGATGCGGATGACCTGCGAAGGTTCGGTGCGCTGGCCGGTGACCGCCAGGACGTACTTGCCATCGCGGCTCCAGACGACGGAATCGGTATTCGTATTCGCCAGGAACGAAACCGGTTTGCTCTCGCCGCCGGCGACCGGAACGATCTGAATGTTGCGGAAGGTGTTCGCGCCGTAGTCGAGATAGGCGATGAAGCGGCTGTCGGGCGAGAATTCGAACGGCTCAGCGGAGAGGAAGGGCGCTCGATCGAGCCGGCCGCTCGCGATCGTCCGCTGCTGGTTGGTGGCCAGATCGACGACGACGAGGTCCTTGTGATTGTGTTCGAACGCGAGAAGCTTGCCGTCCGGAGAAAAGCGCGGCGTGTCGTCGGTGCCGGCGCCGGATGTGATCTGCGTTTCCTTGTCGGTCGCGAAGTCGTAGCGGAAGAGGTGCGTGCTGCCATCGCGATCGGATGTGTACACGATCGACCTGCTGTCGCCCGACCATACAGGCTGCGACTCGACAGCGGCGCTGTTCGTCACGCGCAACGCATCGCCGGGATCCTTCGCAGCCGACGCGAAGAGCTCGCCGCGGACGGCGAAGACGACCTTCTTGCCGTCGGGCGAGAGTGTGAAATCGCTGAAGTGATCGGTGATCCGCCGATGTTCCACCAGTGTGGCAGTGTCCGAGCCGACGAGACTGATCGGGACCTGCGCGACCTTGCCGTTTGCGGTGTCGAAGCTCCAGATGCCGAAGTCCCGCTCGAAGACGATGGCCCGTCCATCGAGCCCGATCGCCGGCCAGATGACGCGGCCGCTCGTGAAGTTCGTCAGTTTCTGCGGCTGTGATCCCGCGGCGGCCGACCAGAGATTGTCACTGCCGCTGCGGTCGGAGACGTAGAAGATCCGTTTTGCGTCCGGCGCCCACATCGGCCAGAGCTCCTTGGCGCCGTCGGCAGTGATCGCGGTGTAGTGGTGATCCGCGTCGACCGTGAAAATCTGCGATTCGTCCATGTGCGAATGGCCTTTGCGCCACCACTGTGCGTTGGCGAATCCGCTGGCGACAAATGCGACGCTCCGTCCGTCGGGCGACGGTGCCGCGAAGTATTCGTACATCATCCGCTCGCTCGTCACCGGCATCGGCGTGCCGCCGCCGGCCGGAATGCGCCAGATGTCTGCCGAGCCGCTATCGGCCTCGCCCGAGTTGGACGAGAAGTAGATCCACTGCCCGTCGCGCGACCAGCCGTCGAGGAGCTCGCGCGTGTCGTCGAAGGTCAGCCGGCGCGTCTCGCCCGTTGTCAGACCGAGCACGTAGATGTCGCCATTGCCGGTGCGCGTCGACACGAACGCGAGCGATTTGCCGTCGGGTGAGAAGAGCGGGCGCGATTCCGTCGCGGGGTTCGCGACGAGCAACCGTGCCTCGCCACCGGTCGACGGAACCGTCCAGATATCGCCGCCGGAGACGAACGCGATCGTCTTCCCGTCGGGAGAGAGGGATGGTTCGGAAAACGGCGGTTGCGTTGCGGAGAATGCGGAGGCAGCAACGAGGACTGCCAGTCCAGCCAGCATGCGGGTTTGCATGCGGCCAATCATAACCATCCCTGTCCGCGATATTGTCGCTTACGTCGATGCCGCTGACGCTACACGTTGGGACGCCACGTTCCTATGTCCTATGAAAAAAGCGCTGGTCGTGCTCGCCCTGCTGGCCGCGGCGGTTTATGTCGCGTCGTGGTTCTGGGCAGGGGACGAGGTCGCCGCCGAGGCCGCACGGCCGTGGCCGGGCGGCCTGGGAACGCTCGCTGCGGTCCCCGATCGGTATCCGCCGCAGCATGAGAATGCAGCCGCACGGAAGCTGACGAAGCTCGCTGGCTCTGTCGCCGAAAACGATGCCGTCACGATTTACGTGCGACAGGAGATCGCGCGCGGCGAGCTCACCATCGCCGAGCCGCCGACAATCGCGGACGTCTCCGCGATCCGCGACCTGCTGCTGCGCGAGCCGATCGTATGGGAGCGCGACCTCTCGCAACAGCACGGCGGTCTTCTGCCGAAGGTCGCGATGCACCTGACGCTGATGCGCGCCCTGGTCGCGAGCGCCCTCGGGCGCGCACGCCTGCACGACGTTGCCGCGTGGGATGACCTGCACGCGGCGTGGAACCTGACGAAGGCGCTCAACGTACATCCACACCTCATCCTGCGGATTGTCGCGATGTCGATGACGCGCGCGATCAACGCCGTCGCGTGGAAGATGCCGCTTCCGCTGCCGGCGTGGTTCGGCGAAGTGCAGGACCGCGACCTCTTGCGGCCGCTGTTCGAGACGCTGCAGTTCGAGAATTGGCGGAAGTGGAGGGACCAGATTCTCGCCCTGAAACCCTTCGCCGAGAAGATCGAGCGCGAGCGCACCCTCACGGGTAAGCTCGCGCGGGTGACCGAGTGCGAATTCCACCGGTCAGCCGATGATCACTACGCCTTTGTGTCCGAGACGCCCGATCTCGACATCGCGTGGCAACGCGCCTTCCGCTACCGCGTCGAGCGCGAGGCGACCGCGAACGCACTGCGCGCACGTGCCGGGCAGCCGATCGAAGAGGGCTCGCACTGCAGCGATGGCGGGTGGAGCTTCGACGGAAAGACGCTCCGGTTCGCCAAGCCGATCCCGTTGCCCGAGCGGCGCGATACGTCGATGCCGCTGACGCTACACGTTGGGAAGCCAGATTTCTAAAGCAGCGATGTCCGAAACTCGAGGTAGGCACGGAACACTCCCGCAGGATCCTCGAGTTGAGGGTAATGGCCGATGCCTGGAAGGCCCACAGCGTCCACGCCCGGTACCTCTTCACGCAAACGTTTCACCATTCGCGCTCCCGAAACGGGATCGTCGAGACCACTCACCATCCGAAGCGGCACGTTCGAGCGCAGGGCACTCACCCATCGGTCGCGGTGGCGACGCCGTTCCGCAATGTAGCCGATCAGCTTGTGCGCGATGCGTTGCCCGTCGTTGAAGGCAACCAGGCTCCATAACTCCGCCAACTCGGCTGCCGAGGGCTTGGTTTTGGCGCCGAACACCACGGAGATTGAAGCGCCGAACCTGCGCTCCGTCATCAATCTGCTTACTAGAAATCCGAACGGGCTGGCCAGCAGCCGCTGCGTGAACGTCGGATGGTGCGCTTCTGGAACAACTCCGCCATTGAGAAGGCAGACCGATTCGATCGTGAGCCGATCGTCGCCGGCAGCGACGCGTTCACTCTGCCGCGCAAGCAGTTCCTGGGCTACTGAATCTCCGACATCATGAGCAAGCAGGTGAACGTGGCGCACAGCGAGCGCGTCGAGCAGCTCCTCGCAGATGTCTGCCTGATCCACCACCGAGTAGTTGTATTCGACGGGCTTGTCCGAGAATCCATACCCCGGCATGTCCAACGCAATCACGCGCCAGCGGGAACACAACTCCGGCCATAGGCGGTGCCAATCCCAGGAGGCAGTGGGAAACCCATGCATGCACAGTAGAACTTCAGCCTCGGCGACCCCGGCGTCCCGATAAAAGAGAGCATGTTCGCGGCGGCGAAATCGGCGCCCGCCAGCACGCCAGTCGTCAAGGCTCTCATTCACTTCGCATCGCCCGATGGGCCGTACACCGACGGAACCTTTCCTCCCATTGGCCGCAGGTACGACGTGAGCTGTCCGCGATGATGGATCGCGTCGAGAAAAAAATCCCACAGCGTTTCGCCGAGCGGCGCGCTCTTCATGAGCCGATCGCCGACGTACATCTTCGCATCGCGCGCCCACGCTGCCTCGTCGGCCGATTTGAGCGACGTCTCCAACTCGCTGGCGACCTTGTCATACTCCGACGCGATCTCGGCCGAGGTCTTCGGAGATGGAGACTGCAGCCAATGGTTCTCGTGATTCTTCACGAGGTCGACGAGCGCTCGCAGCTCGAGAACGAGGAACCATGCGATCCCACCGGCGGCGCTGCTGCGCTCATGCGGCTTGTAATCGAGCTGACCTTCGGGAATCGCGCGAATCACTTTCACGAACTTCGGGCGCTCGGCGGCGAACTGCTTGATGAAGAATTCTCGCGTCGTCATTGCAATACGATAAACGAATGCATCGATTCGCATCGTGGCGATCAGCCACGCAAGATCGCGGCGGATGCCCGCGGTCCGCCCGGTTTCTCGCTTTTGTCGGACTCAGGCGGTCCGTGCGCTTGCCAGCTTCTGACTGATCGCACAGAATCGCGCATACGGCGGACGCGAGTATGGAGACCACAATCTTTTCGACGCCGGTGATTCTGCGTCATCGATACAACGGCCCCATTCTGCCGCGAGTCTCCGGCATAGCGGTCGGTCACGGGATGCTCCTATCTTTTAAGGGCGATAGCTGG
This sequence comes from Acidobacteriota bacterium, assembly GCA_030948915.1. GTDB lineage: Bacteria > Acidobacteriota > Thermoanaerobaculia > Gp7-AA8 > Gp7-AA8 > Gp7-AA10. The sequence goes on along the minus strand of JALYZI010000211.1, from coordinate 13,567 downwards.
CTGACCATCCTCTCGGCCGCCCTTGTCTGCGCATTGTTGGCGTATAGGACGGAACGGTGGCTCCGCCGCGAATGGGCAGGTTCTCTCGATTGGTACATCGTGCTGGTACTGGCGTGTGTGCTGGTGATCGGACTGCCTTTCTTTCTCCTCGCCGGCAGGAGGGCCTGGAGAGCGCGATTCCTTGGAAATGCACAGTTGCTGGTGCGCCCATGGCCTTTGCGCTGTGGCGATGAAGTCACGCTCAGCTTCCGGCGCCGGCTTCGAAAAGACGTGGAGTTGACGCGCATGGACGCATGCCTCGAGTGCGCCGAGACGATCGAGATTTCGAACATCCGCGGCCGACCGACGCGATATGCGACTTGCGGCCGCGTTGCACTGGAGACCAGCAAGCCGCGCACAAGCGGCGGACAGATCACGTGCGAATGGAAGGGCCGTCTTCCCACCGATCTTCCCCCCTCGTTCCTCATCCGCAACAACGGCGTCATTTGGACAATGAATGTCCTTCTGGTCTTCGAAGGAGTCAAAACCGCCCCGTCGTCCTTTCCGCTGCTCGTTCTCCCGGAGCGGGTTGCATGATCGGGATCATCCTCAATCAGACCAGCGTCGCGGTTGGGAACGCTCTGGAAGGACAACTCTGCTGGCGAGCAGATGACCGCCGGCTCCCTGACCAACTCAGCGTCGCGATTGAATGGGAACTCAATACGGAACAGCCACGACGGCTTTTCGGAGTCGCACGCCATCTCACGTGGAACGCACCCGCGGACCATGAAGTCACTCTGCCCTTTCGATTGCTCATTCCGTTGGAGGGTCCGATCTCTTACGCGGGCAAGATGTTGAGCGTTCGATGGACAATCAAAGCAGCCGCGGTCATGCGGTACGCAACCGACGAGACGGTGGAGTCAGAAATCGAAGTCATCCCGCGCACCTTCACCGCGACGTGACGTGACGCTCGAGCGTTCGATCGTAGGCCTCATAAACCTCCCCCATGCCGCCCGCGCCAAGGCACGAGACACTCTCGTAATGCGAGAACCGCGTGCCGGTTACGAGTTCGGGCATGCGTAATAATGAACCACCTTTGAGATCGTCCGTCATCACCGGTTCGCTGATTCTTCTCCTCGCGGGCTGCCATTCGCGACCGCCGTCGATTGCCGGTACATGGCACGCGACACTGGCGTCGCCCGGCGGCGATTTGCCCTTCACGGTCCGCTTCTCAGAAGCCAGCGCCGTGATCGTGAACGGTGCTGAGCAGGTTCCGGTCAGCGCGGTGACCATCGACGGTTCGCACGTCGCGATTCGTTTCGACTGGTACGACTCCGTGATCAATGCCGATCTTTCGAATGACGGAAATACGATGACGGGCGCGTGGACGCGAACCGTCCCTGCCGGCACGGCCCGTCTCGCGTTTCGTGCAACGCGCGGAGAGCAGCCGCGGTTTACTCCCGCCGGGACGGCTTCCGGCAATGTGAGCGGAATCTGGAAAGCGGAGTTCGCCGACTCCGACGGCGCCTCGCCGGCGCGCGGAGAATTCCATCAGGATCCGAATTCGACGCGCGTCACCGGCACCTTTCTAACGCCGACCGGCGACGATCGTTACCTCGAAGGTTCCTACCAGAACGGATTGCTTCGCCTCTCCACTTTCGACGGCGCACATGCCTTCCTCTTTGTCGCGCGAGCATCGAGTGATGGAAAGCTCTCAGGCGATTACTGGTCGCGCGATTCGTATCACGCGACCTGGACCGCCACGCGCACCGACGACGCCGGCGCAACGCTCCCCGACGGTTGGAAGGATGTCGGCCTGACGAACAGTGAGGGACGCTTCCGCTTTCGATTTCCTGATCTCGACGGTCATCCGGTCGCGCTGACCGACGATCGCTTCCGCGGAAAAGTCGTGATGGTCAACATCTTCGGATCGTGGTGCCCGAACTGCAACGACGAGGCGCCGCTTCTCGCAGCGTGGAATCGGAAGTATCGCAGGCAGGGCCTCGAGATCGTCGGTCTGGCGTATGAGTTCACCGGCAACGCCGCGCGCGATCGCGAGATGGTGCGGCGCTTCGCGAAGCGCTACGGGATCGACTACACGCTGCTGCTCGCCGGCGTCAGCGACAAAGCCAAAGCGTCGGCAACCCTTCCCGACATCACCAAAGTGATTGCGTATCCGACAACGGTGTTCGTCGGACGCGACGGAAAAGTCAGGAAGATCTACTCCGGCTTTGCAGGCCCGGGAACTGGAAAGCACTACGACGATCTCAAAGGCGAAATCGAATCGGTGATAGAACAGCTTCTGGCCGCATGACGATGCAGAACGATTTCGCCGGCCGCGTCGCGATCGTCACCGGCGCCGCGCGTGGTCTTGGACGGGCGGCGGCCGAGCGGCTGCATCAGCGCGGCGCCTCTGTCGCGATCAACGTCCGCGATCGCGGGCGGGCGGAATCTCTTGCGAAGTCGATCGGCGAGCGCGCGCTGGCCGCGCCGGGAGACATCACGGCCGCCGGCGTGCCGGAGGAAATCGTCCGCCTGACGCTGGAGCGATTCGGCCGCATCGACATCCTCGTCAACAACGCGGCGTTTGCGCGATCCACGCGCTTCCACAATCTCTCGCCGGAAGAATGGCGCGAAGCACTGGAGGTCAATTTGACGGCGCCATTTCTGCTGACCAAAGCCGTGCTGCCTGCGATGAAATCGCAACGCTACGGCCGCATCGTGAATGTCTCTTCGACTGCCGGCCGCACGGTCAGCACGCTCGGCGGCGCGCATTACACCGCGTCGAAAGCCGGACTCCTCGGCCTGACGCGCGCGTCTGCCAAAGAATTGGGTCAATATGGCATCACCGTGAACGCAATCTGTCCCGGCATGATCGACACGGAGCTGACGCGCGAGAATGCTTCGCAGGAGCTGCTCGAGCGATTGGCGGCCGGCTATCCCGTTCCGCGGCTCGGGACGCCGCTGGAGGTCGCCGATCTGATCTGCTTCGCCGCGTCGGAGGCGGCGGGATACATCACCGGCGCATCCTTCGATATCAACGGCGGCGATCTGATGATGTGACCGATGAACGAACGGACGCGCGTTTTGCTTGCCCTGGTCCTCGCAATCGCCGGCGGAATCGCAATCGCGATTTCGGGCAGCACCTCGCTGCTCCGCGCCGCCGACTTCATCGCGCCGATCGGAACACTGTGGGTCAACGCGATCCGCATGACGGTGATCCCGCTCGTCGTCTCGCTTCTCATCACCGGCGTCGCCTCCGCGAGCGACATCAAGTCCGTCGGCCGTCTCGGCGGACGGACGCTCGTCGTTTTCCTTCTTCTTCTCGTGGCCACCGCCCTTGTCGTGATGCCGCTATGCGTCGGCGTCTTCCACCTGCTTCCACAGCGAACGGTCGCGCCACCGCTGCCGGCGGGCGCTGCCGAAGCAGCGGGACAGATCGCCGGCGGCCAGCGGCAAACGTTTGCGGAATGGGTCGTGTCGCTCCTGCCGTCGAATCCGATTGCGGCCGCCGCGACCGGCAACATGGTGCCGCTGATTCTCTTCACGCTGCTGCTGGCCATCGCGGTCGCTCGAAGCGCGGCGCGAACGCGCGACACACTGGTCGGATTTTTTCAGGCGCTGGGCGACGCCACCCTCACGCTTGTTCGATGGGTGATCATGCTGGCACCGATCGGGATCTTCGCGCTGCTGCTGCCACTGGCCGCTCACGCAGGAGCGGCGATGGCCGGCGCCATCGGATTCTTCATCGTGGCGTATTCCGCGGCGTGCCTGGCGGTCATCATTCTGATCGGCATCGTCGTGCCGCTGGTGGCGCGCATACCGATTCGACAGTACGCGCGCGCGGCGCTTCCGGCACAGCTTGTTGCCTTCAGCTCCAGCTCTTCGATCGCTTCACTGCCCGCGCTCGTCGACAGCGCCGAGCGGCTCTCTCTCCCCACCAGCGTCACCGGATTTGTTCTTCCTCTGGCGGTCTCCATGTTCCACATCGCGGGGCCGTTGTCGTGGACTGCCGGCGCGCTTTTCGTCGGCTGGTTCTACGGCATCCCGCTGCACACAGGCGAATTCGCGACGATCGCATTCGCAGCCGTCTTTCTAACTTTTGCAGCGCCCGGAATCCCGCGCGGCGCATTCCTGATGCTCGCGCCGCTTTTTCTCGCGATCGGATTGCCGGTCGAAGGCATCGGTATTCTGATCGCGGTCGATGCGATCCCCGACACATTCGCGACGACGCTCAACGTGACGGGCGACCTCGCGGCGGCGGCGCTCGTCGCCGGTCAGGAAGGCCGCCAGAGCCCTTCCGTCCGCGAGCCGTAGAGACCCGCTTTTCGCAACTGCTCGCTCACTTTACTCAGCCGCGTCGCACTTCCGCGCGGGAGTCTCCATGCGCGAGGAGCGGTGTCGATCGCGCGATCGACGTACAGCATCGATCCTTCATCGAATCGCCAGCCGCGCGATTCAAACTGTTCGAGCTCGACCGGCACGGTGAACGCGCGCATCGTCCGCTTGCCGTACTGGTTGAAAAATCCCTCGAAGTAGCTGAGACCGAGGGCGATGCAGGAGTAGATGGGCTCACGGGAACGGATGGTCGTGAAATTCGATTTCGCGACGCTTCCCCACATCTCACCGCGCTGGTACAGCGCGATGCAGTGGCCGTCGTCGGTGACGGCGTCGAACCACATGAGACGCGGAGCAAAGCCGAGCTCGCGCAGCGCGGCACACGCGAAGATCGCGCCGCTGTAGCACTGCGCCTTGTTGTTGCGCATGACTTTGCGCGGCGATGCTGCGCCACCTTTTTCATCGTACGGAAGCTCGTCGAGGAATCGCTGGATGTGCTCCGGCGTCCGCAGCTTCGCGAGAATGCGGCGTTCTTTGGCTGTCCAACGGCCTGCCATCCGACTGTTTGAGAGTAACACTGCGCTCGATCAACTGATCGAATTCGCGAGCGTCGGGTACGCCCGCGATCGACTTCAGGATCGCGCCGTCGCGCCCGATCACGAATGTCTGCGGGAGGAATCGCACACCGCCGTACGCTTTCGCGACGGCAGCATTGCCTTTGACGATCGGGTAGTTGATGCCCTTCAGCTTCGCGAATTTGCCGATCATTTCTTCATCGCCGTCGTCCATCGAGACACCGATGATTTCCAATCCGCGGGAACGATACTGACGGCACTGCGCCACAAGACGCGGAATCTCGATACGACAGCCGGCGCACCACGTAGCCCAGAAATTCAGCAGCACGACCTTCCCTCGATAGTCCGAAAGGCGGACCGTACGGCCGTCCAACGCGCGCAACGTGAAGTCAGGCGCTTTCGCCAGCACCGCTGCCAGCAAAATCGCCGTCATTGCTGAATCCATTTGGGAGCATCGGCGCGGATGAACTCCTTTGTTCCCGGGCGCCCCGTCAGACGCATCCACGCCGGTCCACCTTCACGCTCGAAGCGCAGATCGATGTCGAAGAATGGGCAGCAGAGGCGCTCCTGTGCGATCCATTCCTCGAGCATCGCGACCGTTTTCGCGTCGGACGGAAACTTGAATTCGTAGCCATCGGGAAGCTCGCGCACCGCGAGCCTGAGCGCACGCAGCGCTGGACCGAGCTCCTCGAAATGGCGCTTGCGAAGCTCGGGAGTCAGCGCGAGACGGTCGCATGCAAACGGCGAGTCCTTCGCGGCCGCGATTGCAGGAATGCAGAGAGCGAGCAGGAGAATCGTTGTTTTCATCATGTTCACCACGTTAGGACTTCAAGCTGACTTGAGGTCAAGATCCGGATGTGAAAGTTTCGTATCATCGGGACGTGGAAACATTTGGAATCGGCGAAGTGGCGAGGCGCGTCGGCGTGCGTCCATCGGCCGTGCGGTACTACGAAGCGCGCGGACTCATCACGCCGTTCGGACGAACGGGCGGCAAGCGCGTCTACGGACAGGAAGCGGTCGAGAGGATGGCGCTGATCAGTTTTGCGAAGGCGGTCGGATTCAGCCTCGCCGAAATCCGGAAACTTCTCGCCGGCTTTCCGCACGGCACTCCGGCGGGAGTGCGATGGTCAGAACTCGCGGCGGCGAAACTCGTCGAGCTCGATGCGATGTCGCAGCGGATCGATGTCATGCGCGCTGCGCTGCAGAAGATCTCGCGCTGCGGCTGCCACGACCTCGATCAATGCGGGCGCGCATTCGCTGCCAAGACGTGTCAGTGACCGCTTTTGGTTTTCGTCTTCGGCTGTAAATACGGGTCGGGCGGACGCGACTCCGCCGGTTCCTGCACCGTGACGCCGAGCTTCTTGAGCGCGCGTTGCGCGTCACTTCCGGCGATCGGAAACAGACAGCGGTCCTCCCAGATTTTCTTGTAAAGTCCGACCGCGACTTCCTTTTCGCCAGCCGTCGCCGCTCGATTCGCCTCGGTCATCTGACGGTACATCGCCTCGTCGTGGGACGCGAGCTCGTCGCCCAGCATCTGTTCCACCGCTTCGACTCGAAACGGATCGCGAATTCTCCGGATGACATTTCCCCGGGCGTCCGCGACCACTGCCGTCGGGCCTTTGCCGGTTGCTCCGAGTCTCTCGATCGTCGCAACATTCTCGGGCAGCACGATCTCCAGACCGACGCAGCGCGTCGAATTCTCGAGGAGCGCGCGCGAGGTCATCAATCGCGAGTGATTCGCTTCGTCGAGCGACGCCGGCAGCCAGTACAACGTGATGGGCGCCTTTTCCACGAGCGCGTCCTTCTCGAGAAACTTCCACGGCACGAGATGCTCGTCAGGATTGCCGGTGCCCGGCCCTCCCCTTCGCGATTGCGCGAAGAGATGCGGAGTGAGTACGAGAAGGGCAAGACACAAGCTGCAACGGAGCATCGCTGCACCGATAACGACCGGCGGGCGGATTCGTTGAATCAGGCTGTGACAGCCGCGTCGCGATAGAGCGGCGCCCAGCCGTCGTTGTTGAGGAAGAGGCGCACGCAACGAATCTTCTTCGTATCGGTCAGAAAGAACCGGTGATACGTGTTCGCCGGGATGATGATCAGATCGCCCTTGTCGACGTGGATGCGCACCCAGCGATCGCTCTTGTCGCGCACGTCGAAGATTCCTTCGCCATCGACAACAAATCGGACCTCATCGAGTGTGTGGTAGTGCTCCTTGTCGAACTTTGCGCAGATCGCGTCGAGATTCTGCATCTCGGGTGAGAGCGCGACTTCATCTTCGTCGCGATAGCCGTGATCGCGTTTGATCCTGGCCATCTCGGCCGCCCGCGCCTCGACCGGCAACCGCTGATGCAGAACGCCGAATTCGCGAAGCTCTTCAGCGTCGAGCGTACGCGTCGGCTGATCGAGAAGGAAAGCTCGCATCGCTGACTCCTAAGCGCCGCATTTCCACCGCGGCGCGGAAGAGATAATCGTAGCACTCGGCATGTGTCTTGGCTCGCACCCAGTCGCGGCCCCAGACGTACACGCCGTGACGGCGGACGAGCACCGCCTGCGTGTCGGGATACGCGATGATCGCCGCTTCCAGCGACGCGGCCAGATCGCACTCGTGCGCGGTGTTGTCGATGATCGGAACGACGAGCCGGTCGTGATAGCTCATCCCTTCAATCCCTTTGATCATCTCGAGCTCCGAGATGACGAATTCGCGCTCGAAGAGAAGCGAAGCGAGCATCGCGTTGATCGAGTGCGAGTGAATGACCGCACCGGCATCGCGAAGGCGGATCGCCGCCATGAAAAGCGCGGTGCATTCCGAGGGACGGAGCTCGGGATCGCGCGGACGGTCGAGAAGCGTTCCGTCGGTCGCGAACGTGAACATCTGATCGGGCGTCATCCGCTCTTTCTGCACTCCGCTCGGCGCGATGAGCACGCGGTCGCCTTCGCGAATGCAGATCCCGCCGCCGGTGCCGGTGACCCAGCCGAGGTCGTAGAACTGGCGGGCCAGGCCGCAGATGCGCTCAGAGTTGGTCATCTGGGGGTGAGTCTAACACCCGGATCTGCTAAAATTCGTTGCACACAATCCATTGCAAGTGAGGAGTCAAACGTGGGTCCAGCCCTGTTCATCATCGGTCTGATCGTCAACCTCATCGGATGGGGAATCGTCGTCGTCATGGCGTTCCGCGAGAGCCTCGGATGGGGGCTTGCCGTCATCTTCATCCCGTTCGCTTACATCGTGTTCGTGGTGCAGCATTGGCAAGAGACCAAGAAGGCCTTCCTGACGGGCGTCGTTGGAACTCTCGTGATCATGGCGGGCGTCATGGCAAATCCGTCGCGACCACAACCGAGCGTGGCGGAGCCGGCGCAAATACAGGCGTCGATGGTGCCCGAGACAACGACGCATGCGACGTTCGAGCAGGTGACCGCACGTGCATCGGAGCCCGCCCCCGCCCCGGTCACCTACGAAGAGCCGGTGCAGCCCGTGTTCGCGCAGGTGTGGGCCGACAGCAGCACGCGTCTCTACTATCCGAAAGATTGCGCAAAGCATCCGGAAAACGCTTTTCTGCTCGCGAAGAGCGCCGCCACGAGTCAGGGTTTCAAAGCAGCCGCGTGTAAGTAGCTTTCTCGTCGGTCGACAAAAAACTGGCCTCGAAGGAATTACGCGCAAGCTGGCGAATGTCGCTCTCTGTGAGGCCGAGGGCGGCCGCGACTGCCAGATAGTTGTCGACGACATAGCCGCCAAAGTACGCCGGATCGTCGGAGTTGATCGTGGCGACGATTCCGCGCTGCAGCAGCGCGCGCAGGTTGTGATCTTTCATCGTCTTGAACACACGCAATTTCACATTCGACAGAGGACACACGGTCAGCGGGATGCGGCGCGCGACCAGCTCGTCGACGAGCTGCGGATCCTCGAGACAACGCACGCCATGATCGATGCGCGACGCCCCCAGGATGTCGAGCGCTTCGCGGATGTAGGAGGGCGGGCCTTCCTCCCCCGCATGCGCGACCGCTCGCAGACCTTCCGATCGCGCCCGCGCGAACACCGCCGCGAATTTCGAGGGCGGATTGCCAACCTCCGATGAATCGAGGCCGACCGCCACGAGGCGATCCTTGAACGGCAGCGCCTCCTCCAGCGTCTGCATCGCCGAATCCGCGCTGAGATGACGAAGAAAACAGAGGATGAGCCGTGTGGAGATCGGGCCTTCGCGCAACGCGGCAGTGATGCCGTTGATGACAGTCTCGAATGCGATGCCGCGAGCGGTGTGCGTCTGCGGATCGAAAAAGATTTCCGCGTGGCGGACGTTGTCTGCTGCTGCGCGCCGCAGATAGGCCATTGTCATGTCGTAGAAATCGCGCTCCTCGCGAAGGACGCTGGCGCCTTCGTAGTAGATATCGAGAAACGACTGCAGATCAGAGAACTGATACGCGCGACGCAGCGCGTCGACCGACGGGTATTTGAGCCGCACACCGTTTCGATTCGCGATCTCGAACATCAACTCCGGTTCGAGAGAGCCTTCGATATGGATGTGCAGCTCCGCTTTCGGAATCTGTCGGATCAGATCTTCGAAAACCATTACGCTCCGGTTGTCTGAGTTTCACTTCTCAGCCATAGCTCGTTCAATTTGCATGCGTCAAGGTCACCGAGCTGGCAAGCCATCGGTCGGATTCCGTTTCACTTCTCTTTTGCGGGACGATGTTCTCTCGCCATCGGGACGTCGGTTTCGACGCGGCCGCTGCTGCCATGTTACGCCGAGCACCGCGAGGCCACGCGCACCATTACCAAGCTCACCGGCCTTACCGTCCTTACAGTCCTTACCGGGCGGGCGGCGGAAGGGGGTCGCCGAAGATGTAGTGGTCGAACCAGTCGAGATTGTGCTGCAGCACGGCGCGGTTCGATTTCGGCTTCGTGATTGGATGGCCGAATCCGTTGTACAGAATCAGCCGCGCCGGAACGCCGACGTCGCGCAGTCCGCGATACAGCTCGAACGCATTCGGCGGCGGAACGCGCTTGTCTTTGTCGCCATGCTGGATCAGCGTCGGCGTCTTCGCGTTGCGGATGTTCGTGATCGGCGAAGTCTTCGCGTAAACGTCAGCGTCTTCCCAGGGCGTCGCGTGCAGATACTGGCGCGTGAACGGCGTGATGTCGGTGTTCGCGTAGTAGGTCGTCCAGTCGCTGATGCCGGCGCCTACCGAGATCGCTTTGAAGCGATCGGTGTTCGTGGTCAGAAACGCCGAGATGTATCCGCCCTGCGACCAGCCCATCGCGCCAAGTTTGTTTCCGTCGACGACGCCCTTCGCGATCAGCGCATCGACGCCGCTCATGACGTCCCACATATCGCCGATGCCGAGGTTGCGGACGTTGAGGGAGCGGAACTTTTCGCCGTAGCCGGCGCTTCCCCGATAGTTCGGCTCGAGCACTAGCGCGCCGCGTGCGAGGAACTGCTCGATCGGATAGTAGCGATTGGCAGGCAGGAGGATGGGACGTGAAATGCCCGTCGGGCCACCGTGGATGACCACGAACAGCGGATACTTCCTGCTGGCATCGAAGTTAGCGGGCTTATGGAGCACGCCTTCGATGGTTGCGCCGTCCTTGCTCGTCCAGGACACCAGCTCAACGGTGCCGAGCGTGAAGTCGCGGAGCTGCGCATTCGTGTCGGTCAGCTTCTTCTCGCCCGCAAAGACCTCCGGCATGCTTGTCGCGCTGGCTGCGACATATGCCATCGTTTTGAAATCGCGACTCATCGAGACTTCGCGTATAACGAACGTGTCGGGCGATGTGACGCGTGTGATGGTGCTGCTGCGCGGATCGACTCGAAAAAGATGGGCGTTCGTCTTCTGGAAGCCGGTGAAGTAAATCCCTTCCGGAGCCCAATCGACGAGATTAGGTGTTTCGTCGAATGAAGAGGTCAGATCCCGGACGTCGCCGGGCTTCGTGGCGGTCCCGCCATCCACGCCCACCGTCGCGATGTGATCGTTCGCGTAGAAGTAATAAGGCTGCGCGAGCGACGTCGTGAAGACGAGTTGCGTGCCGTCCGGTGAGAATCGCGGGTTCGTGTCCGGTCCGTCGAGGCCGACGATTTTCCTGACTGCGTTCTCGTGCGCGAGATCGACGAGGTAGATGTCGGCGCTTCCCCCGAACGCCAGCAGCGGATTCGATGCGCCGGTGAAGGCGATCTTCGATCCGTCCGGCGACCACGCGAATGCGCCGACGTTGACCTTTGCGTCCGTCGTCACCTGCTTCGCCTCGGCGCCGTCGGCGACGTCGATCGTCCACAACTGATTCTGTTCGTAGTCCTCTTCGAAGACTTCGTAGTCGCTGTATTTCTCTTTGCGATCTTTGGCGGCCTTCGTCTCCGGCACCGGCGCCGTAAACGCGATCCTCTTCCCATCCTCGGACCACCGGAAGGAATCGATCTTCGCGCCGTGCTTCGTCAGCATCCACGCTTCGCCGCCCAGCGGTGAGATGAGCCAGATCTGCCGCGCGTCGGGTTTCGATTCGTCCTTTTCTTTTTTCTCTGCCGGCGGCACTTCGCGCTCGGTGAGGAACGCAATCCAGCGGCCGTCGGGCGACCACGCGGCGTTGTCGCTCGACTTGTTTCCGCGCGTCAGCTGAAAAGCACGGCCGGATTGCACATCGGCGATCCAGAGATGCGTGACGTACGCATTCTCTTTCCAGTTCGTCTCGGTCATCTCATAGACGACCATGCGTCCGTCGGGTGAGATCCGCGGACGCGCGACAGACTTCAGATTCAGAAGCTGATCAATCGTCGGTGTGGTGGCGGCGAGAGTCGGGACGCTGAGAGCGATCAGCGCCAGGAAGTGGCGAAATCTCATTGGACCTCCGAGAGGTCCTAATTGTACTGAGTTCGCTCACCGCCTCAGGAAGCGGCAGCACGTGATCGCGGCCGCCGGCCGAACGGGCTTCGTCGGGATGCTTCCGCACCCATTTGTTCTTGTACAGATCGCGATCGGCTGCTTCGAGAAGTTGCGTCAGCGTCGGTTCGGGGAGGAAATGCGACGAGGCCAGGCCCACCGAAACGCCGACGCTGAATTCATCGTTGCCGATCGTCCAGGTGAGGTCGCGGATGTCGCTCGCGAGCCGGTCGGCGATCATCTCGACGAGATAGAACGGCGATCCCGTGACGACCATGATGAATTCGTCTCCACCATAACGGCCGACGAGATCATCGGGCCGCGTGGCCCGCTGAAAGAGCGCGCCGACGTCGCGAAGAACGCGATCGCCGACCACGTGACCGAACGTGTCGTTCACGCGTTTGAAGTCGTCGAGATCGAACAGCACCAGCGTCGCCGGCGTGCCGCTGCTCAGCAGCTTCTCGGTCTCCGCAAAGAGAAACCGGCGATTGAACACGCCGGTGAGCTCGTCGCGTGATGCCAGCCCGTAGAGGTCGCGCACAAGATGATCGAATGTCTGCTGACGCGTGACGAGGCGGCGGGCCGCCACGAGTTTCGCAACGACTTCCAGCTCCGTCGCCGATTTCGAGAGGAAGTCATCGTAGCCGGCTTCCAGCGCGGCGATCTTCTTGTCGACGTCGTCCCGCGATGTGAGAAGAATCGAATACGTCTCGTGCGGAGCAATCCGTTCCAGGCCGTTGATGCCGGGCGAGTCGAGATTCACGACGAGAACGTCGTACGCCGTCTTCGAAAACATTTCGAGCGCGGTCGGGCCGTCGATCGCGCCGTCGACTGCGAAGCCGACTCTCTCCGCCAGCGCCGAGATGTACGAGCGGTAGCTCGACTCATCGTCGACGATCAGCGCGGTCATGCCGGCGGCAGTCAGGCGATCGTCGACTGCGTCCGTGATGCGGCGTTCCGGGAGAGCTTTCATTTTGGGCCTGTCCATTTCTTGTGCACTTTTATTTTCAACTTGCAGGCCACTGAGGCGTGATGCACATCACTCTGTGCAATTGCATGACGCGTTTCGAGTTGCGGACAGAGGAGCGATTTTTTCGGATCGCGTACAATTCTCAGCGGTGCCGGCACCCCCAAAAGAGCGACGAAAAGTGTCACGCGCGAAGCTGTCGCGACCCCTCGTCGGTCGCGTCGGAGCCACCAAAGTGTTCCTCGTCGACGTCTCGGTCGAGGGAATCTGCATCGCGCATCAGAGCGTGTTGCCGGCCGTCGGGCAAAGCTGCCACGTCGCATTCGACTGGCAAGGACAACTCATCGAGCTCGATTGCGAAGTGATCCACAACTCTCTTTTCAAGCTCGCGAAGAGCACCGACGAGAAGAGCACGTACCACGCGGGACTGCGCATCGCGAACGCCATCGGCGACTCGATGGCCGCGCTGAGAAAACTCGTCGCCGATGTGGTCGCGCGCGCGCTCGACGAACAGAAGGCGAACGCGCGCGGCATTCCGGCGGCGGCAGCCGAGGTTTTTCAGACGGGGAAGGGAACGGACTTTGTGCGGTGCGAGCTGGTTGACGGAACGTGGCGCCGCACCGTGACGAGCCGCCCGGAACAACCGGCGAACGGATTCACAATATCGGCCGATGAAGGAGCCGATCAGGTCGAGCTGCTCTGTCAGACCTTCGCCACCTCGGACGCGCAGGGCCGAAAACTGATTCAGTTGATGTCCGAAATGAGCATCAGCAAGAGCGAGGGCGTGCCGACACGCCGGTACAATCCTTGAAATCAGGCATCAGGCATCAGGCGTCGGGCGTCA
>JALYZI010000197.1 GCA_030948915.1 Acidobacteriota bacterium | reverse complement strand
CCTGTGTCCTGTGTCCTGCGTGCGAAAAGCGCGGACGCAGGACGCAGCACGCAGGACGCAGGACCGATGAGTCATAACGGAACCATGAAGGGGTTGATTCTTTCTGGCGGGAAGGGCACGCGCATGCGTCCCCTCACCTACACTTCCGCCAAACAGTTGATCCCGGTGGCGAACAAACCCGTTCTCGTTTATGGAATCGAGGCGATCGTTGCTGCCGGCATCCCCGACATTGCGATCATCGTGTCACCGGAAACGGGCGACGAGATCCGCGAATGCATCGGCGACGGTTCGAGGTACCGCGCCAATGTCAGCTACATCCAGCAGGACGCGCCCCGCGGACTCGCGCATGCCGTCCTGACCGCGGAGCCTTTCCTCCGCGACTCCCCCTTCGTCATGTACCTCGGCGACAACCTTCTGCAGCACGGCATCACGCCGCTTGTCGAGGAATACCGCTCGCTCGAATGCAACAGCGAGATTCTTCTGACAAAGGTGCCGAATCCGTCGCAGTTTGGCGTCGCAGAGCTCTCGTCAGACGGCCGGGTGATCAGGCTGACGGAGAAACCGGCGCAGCCGAAATCAGATCTGGCGCTCGTCGGCGTCTATATGTTCGACGAGAACATTTTCGACGCCGCGAAAGCCATTAAGCCGTCGAAGCGCGGCGAGCTCGAAATCACCGACGCGATCCAGTGGCTGCTCGATCACAAATTCACGGTCCATCCGCATATCGTCAAAGGCTGGTGGAAGGACACCGGCAAGATCGAAGACATGCTCGAAGCGAACCGCACCGTGCTCGACACATTCGAGCGCGTCGTTCGCGGCGACATTCAGGGAACCAGCTCGATCGAGGGAAAGGTCGTGATCGAAGAAGGCGCGCAGATCATCGATTCCGTCGTTCGCGGCCCTGCGATCATCGGAAGTGGCGCGCGGGTCGAACACGCGTATGTCGGGCCGTACACGTCGATTGGAAATCGCTGCGCGCTGGAGCATTGCGAGATCGAGAACTCCATCGTGCTCGAGAACTCGACGATTGCGCATGTCAACGGCCGCATCGAGGCCAGCCTGATCGGCAAGAATGTGAAGATCACACGCACGCACCGCAAGCCGGCGGCCTATCGATTCATGCTCGGCGACAACAGTGAGGTCGGCATCACGTAGTGAAAACGTCAATGGCGTTCGCTGCCGCGATTGCAATCGTCGCCGCGTGCGGCGAGCGGCATCCGTCAACTGCCGAAGTCATGCAGCACAATCTCTCGGAGATGCGGAAAGCGATTCGAGATTTTCGCGTAGACCAGCATCGTCCGCCCACGACGCTCAAGGAGCTCGTGCCGCGATACATCGCGAGCATTCCGAACGATCCCGTGACGGGCGCAGCGGACTGGCAGATGGTGACCGAGGAGCCGGCTCGCCTCAATGAATTCCGGCGCGCCCTTCCCCTGGTGGCGAGCGGCATCGTCGATGTCCGCAGCGCCGCGCCGGGGACTG
This sequence comes from Acidobacteriota bacterium, assembly GCA_030948915.1. Taxonomy (GTDB): domain Bacteria; phylum Acidobacteriota; class Thermoanaerobaculia; order Gp7-AA8; family Gp7-AA8; genus Gp7-AA10. Next base: position 20,228 of record JALYZI010000197.1, on the reverse strand, counting down.
ACGCCAACGGCAAACCTTGGTGGGAGTACTGATGCCGAACGTCTACACATTCAAAGACTTCGAGGGCAGCAGCCATCGCATTCTGATCGATCTGATCACGCGCTATTCCAACGGCGCCCGGACGCTTCTCGACCTCGGCGCCGCCGGCGGAGAACTGGGACAAGCCCTGCGCAGCAAATTCAAACGGACGATCGGATTCGAGTACGACGTCGATCGCATCGGCGATCTGCACGGACGTTTCGATCAGGTCGTCATTGCCGATCTGGAGACCGTGCGCCGTCTTCCGAATCACCCGGACATCATCGTGCTGGCCGATATCCTCGAACATCTGAAGAATCCGCGTGTGCTGCTGCAATGCGTCCGCGAGGCGCTGCCACCGGCAGGGCATGTGTTCGTGTCGGTGCCGAATATCGCGAACGTCACCGTCCGCATCGGCCTGCTCCTCGGTATCTTCGAATATCGCGAGCGCGGCATTCTCGATTCGTCGCATCTCCGCTTTTACACGATGCGCGCGATCAAGCGTGATGTTGAGGGCGCAGGTTTTCGCATCATCGCGATTCGCGGCTCCTCGGTACCGATTCGATTGATTCTGCCGCGGGCACCCGAGTTTCTGCTGCGCATCGGTGAGCGGATCCTGACGATCGTGACGCGGATCTGGCGCGCGCTGTTCGCCTACCAGATCATCATCGTCGCGCAACGTCGATAATCGCCAACGCGACGCAGAGAATCGCGGCCATTCCCGAAACCCACCACCACCCTCGCCCAATGCGCCGCGAGAAAATCACGTCGTGCGTTCCCTGGGGGACCGGCACACCCGCGAAAAGCATGTTGATCTCGACAGGCTTCGCATCATGGCCGTCGATCGAGATGCGCAACTCGGGAGTGAGCTTTTCGGAGGAAGCGAGAAATGTCGGTCCGACGACTGTCAGGCGCTGCTCGTCTTGGGCATAGCGGAGAAGTCGAACTTTTCCCTCAATCAGAGGCGCGCCGCCGGCGTCGGCGGCCTCTGTGACGATCGCCTCACGCGAAAAATCAACATCCCTGGCGGCAAGAAACTGTTCCTCCGACATCTTTCGCAAACGCGAAACGGCGTAGAAGCGCGGCAGTTCTCCGGCGTTGCGGAAAATTCGCGCATCGGGAAGCTCGCGGTCGAAGATCACCGGCACCGTGACACGCCCGTACATCACGATCGCTCCGCGAATGCCGATCGACTGCACGCGCAGAGTGAACGCGTCGCCGATCCGGCTCAACGGCGGGATCGCTACATAAATCTTGTTCATCACCCGGATTTCGGCGGGCGTGAACGTGCGACTGAAGACGACATCCATATCGTGGAACAACGACGCTACGACAACCGGATTGCGGCCGACCTCCTGCTCGATGTTGATCGGCAGTTCGATCGCGTAGAACGGCTGCGCATCGATGACCACCTGCTTCTCCAGGACGCTCCCGGGCGCGATGGTCACCGGTTTCCCGACCAGCACGGTGTTCTTGAACGTCGTCCATTTGATGATGTCGATATCGCGCTTCTCGACGAAGTAACGCACGCCGAGCATCGAGATCAATGGATCCGCAAAATCAAAGCGACGGCTGTCGAAGCCAATGACCGTCGAGTTGTTCGCAAAGGATGTCGGATCGATGCGGTTCAGTAGGCGGCGGTATTTTGCCTCCGAAGAAAAATGGCTGCGAATATCTTCGAGTTGATAGAGCTCCGCGGTGTTGGGCCATAGCGTGATGAAGAACGGCGCGATGCGAAATGGTTTCTGCCGCGCCTGCAGAAACGCGATCAATGGCGTCGTGGGCGGAACCGCCAGCGCCGGTTCGATGTAGGGATAGAACCTTCCCGCGAACACCGCCAGATCGCCCGCCGCGAGGATCGCGAACGCCGCCGGAATCAACAGGCGGCGCCGACGCGCCAGCAGCGCACAACCGGCCGCCGCCAGATACGCAGTCGCGAGCGGCATGACGATCTGCAGTCGCGTCAGCGGGGAGTATTTCAAGCCCGGCATTACGCCGGCCACCTGCATGACGGGACGAATACCGAACATGCACGCTAACGCGAATACCGCAACCGCAAGCCAGAACCATCGCGATCGCGCACGCGGATTCGCGATGCCGAAGAGGGCCAGCGGAATCGCGATCAGGCCGAGGTAGATTGTCGACTCGACGTAGTTGTTGAGGATGCCCAGCGTTCGGTCGCCGTTCCAGTTGTGGTACGCCGGATTGCCGAGTCGGTCAGGGTTGACGAAGCTGGCCAGGTGCCGCGCGGGAAATGCGTGCTCGATTGCAGCGTTCGATCGCGAGGACAGATATCCGCTGCGGCGAACGAACTGCGCGAACGGCACGAGCGACGGAGCGGCGATCAGAAGGGCCAGCGCCGTCGCGAGGATTGCCGCCACAATCGGACGGCGGCGCATGTGCATTCCGATCAAGAAGTAGACGACCGCGATCCACGCGCCGTAGGCCATCGATGCAGGAAATCCGGCGAGCGCGTACGCGAGCGCGATGAGCGCGATCGCCCAGAACGGCGTGCGCTTGCCATCGCGCGTGCGGGACGCGATCCACAAAAGTGCCGGATAGAGCGCCGCCGCATTCGTCGTCTGCCACAGCCAGCGCACCGCGATCGCTCCGGATGCCGCGAAGAGAATTGCTCCGACCGCGGCCGCCCCCTTGCCGAGGCGTTCCTGGCGGAGCCAGAGGTAGGCGAAACAGAACGCGACGTTCAGCTTCAGGAAAATGATCCCGGTGTAAACCCAGGCCAGCGGCAACGCCAGCGTCGGCAGCAGAATGAACGGAGAGAGAACCGCCGACGCAGAAGATCCGAAGCCCGGGATTCCGCTTCCGACATACGGATTCCAGTGAAACGCGCGCCGATCGTTCTTGAGCAGCGACATCAACGTGAAATACGACGTCGGCGGATCGTTGAGCAGCGAATTCTGGACCTCGACCCTCCGCAAGGTCGACCACGGATCGAAGTTGTAGAAGACATCGTTGGGCGACACGACGCGATGCATGAAGAGCGTCGGGAAGAAGAATGCGAAGTGATAGACGGCCAGCGCGATGAGCGCGACGCGATGTTTGCGGAGCGGACGCAAGCGGCCTGAGTTTAGACTGAAAGCGTGCCGAGAAAGCTGCTCATCGCCGCCGACGTCGACCGCTCGCTCCACGAGCGCGCCGCGGCCGATGGTCGATTCGAAATCATCGACCGCCCGGTGCGGACCGAGGAGGAGCTGGCGGCGATTGTCGGGGAGTGCGAGATCCTCGTGACGCGCTCATTCAACCGCGTCACGCGGCGCGTCATCGCAGCGGCTCCGCATCTGCAGCTCATCGCGCAGGGGACGAGCGGCACCGACAACATCGATCACGCCGCGGCGCGCGAACGCGGCATCACGATTGTTAATCTGCCGGGATCGAATGCCGACGCCGTCGCGGAGCTCATGATCGGGCTGATGATCGCGCTCACGCGCACGGTTCCGGCCTACACGCGCGAGCTCGTGCGCGGCGTGTGGAATCGCGACGACTGCGCCTCGCGCCACGAGCTCCGCCACCACCGCCTCGGCATCGTCGGACTCGGCGAAGTCGGACGTCGCGTCGCGCGGCTGGCGAGCGCGTTCGGCATGCGCGTGACAGCCGTCGATCCGTACATCTCCGATCGCGATTTCGCGCTACGCGGCGCATCGCGCGTGCAATCGCTCGAGGAGTTGCTACGCGCGAGCGACATCGTCACGCTCCACGTTCCCCTGACGCCGGAGACGCGCGGAATGGTCGGCAAAACGCAACTCGCCGCGATGCCGGCCGGATCGATTCTGATCAATGCCGCGCGCGGCGAAGTGCTCGACCAGAATGCGGCGCTGCAGTCGCTGCAATCGAATCACCTTGGCGGCCTCGCTCTCGATGTCTTCGATCCGGAACCACCCACCGGCGGATTCCCGGACGATCCACGATTGATTCTGACGCCGCACATCGGCGGAGGCACGTTCGAAGCGAAGAACGCGATTGGCGCGAAGCTGTACGAGAAGATCGTCGAGTTCTATCGAGAGCGATGAGAAAGAATGCCTAGCACGTTGGGAATCGGCCACTGCCGCACATTGCCATCGTTTTCGCTGAAAGCCGTTTCGTAACTGCCGCAGAGATCCAGGTCCACGCCGGCGGCGTGGATCGATAAGCTGGCTTCCGGTCCCCCTTCGAGATGCATCGCACGCCGGATATCCAGCGGAAGCTTCAGCAGGACTTCGTTGAAATCGTGCATGCTGTAAGGCGATCGCGAGAACAGAAACAACAAACGTCCGTGCGAGTCCTCCGCAAGAGCCGCCTCGCTCCATCGTCGGCCGCTCGTCGCCCACACGTTCTTGCGATTGGTGGCAATCAGTCTGAGATTCTGGACGACTAATTTGTACTTCGAAAGATCGGGCTTCCCCTGGTCGAGGTCGACCCACAGCGTGCCCGGATTCGCCGCCAGAACCGAACGATAGGAATTGAAGCGCGGGTTGTTCGCGTGCGAACCGTGACGCAGATAGCCGACATTCGATCGCTGGTCGGATTGGAACATGCCCGCATTGATCACCACCGACATCCCGGCGTCGCGTGACCAGGCGGCCGCTGTCCGCGGACTCCCTTTTTCCGAAGCGAGCCCCACGTCGAGAGTGGCTAGCTGCGGATCGACACGCACAACGTAAAGCGTGCCCTGCGGGTTGAGAGCCACTGTCGTGAAGTCGACGCCCGGCTGAAGCGATTTCCAGCTTTGAATCGCAAGAAGCGCAGCGAACGCGAACGCAGTCATGGCATGCGCTCCCCGTCGCGAAAGACGTCGCGGACCAGATTGACGCCGAAGTGGTAGACCAGATGCAGGTAGTTAGGCGCATCGATCAGGACGATATCCGCGCGCTTCCCCACTTCGATCGATCCGGTTTCGTTTGCGAGGCCAAGTGACGCCGCACCGTTCAGCGTCGCGGCGGTGAGCGACTCCTCGACCGTCATCTTCATCTGCAGAGTCGCGAGCTGCATCACCATGCTCATCGATTCCGTCATCGATGAGCCCGGATTGCAGTCGGTCGACAGCGACACGATCGCGCCCGCGTCGATGAGCGAGCGCGCCGGAGCGTAGCGCTGGGACATCAGAAAAAAGCTGGTTGCCGGCAGGAGGTTCGCGACCGTGTTCGATTTCGACAGCGCCGCGATGCCATTCTCCGACACGTGCATCAGGTGATCCGCCGAAGCGGCATCGAGTTGGGCGGCGAGGGCCGCGCCATCGCTGTCGCTGAATTCGTCGGCGTGCACGCGCGGCTTCATTCCGAGTGCGATGCCGGCGCGAAGAACGCGCTCGCCTTGTTCGCGCGTGAACACGCCGCGCTCGACGAACGCATCGCAGAAGACCGCCAGCTTCTCCTTTGCGACCGCCGGCAAAACTGCGTTGACGATTTCGTCGACGTACTCCTCGCGTTTCTCCGATGGAAATTCGTGGGCGGCCAGGCATGTCGGAATCAATCGCACCGGCGATGCCTCGTTTGCCTTTCGGATCGCGCGAAGCTGCTTCACTTCGTCCGCGACGTTGAGTCCGTAGCCACTCTTCGCCTCGGCGGTCGTCGTTCCGTGACGCGACATCAGCCGCGCGCGCTCGAGAACGTTCTCGACGAGCTGCTGTTCGCTCGCCGCTCGCGTCGCGCGCACCGTCGACGCAATTCCCCCGCCCGACGTCGCGATCTGCTCGTACGATTCGCCCTGCAGGCGCCGATTGAATTCCGATTCGCGAAAGCCGGCCCATGGAAGATGCGTGTGCGAGTCGACAAAGCCTGGAATCGCGGTCGCGCGGCGCGCATCGAATTCTTCGGTGATCGGAAAATCGGTGCCGCGTTCGGGGCCAACGTAATCGATCCGTCCATCGCGGACGACGATCACCGCATTCTCGTGCAGGGCGAGCTTTCGCATCGCCGGCCCGCGGACTCCGGATCGGCCGGTGGGTGTGGCGATCTGCGAGAGATTGCGAATGAGTAGAACGCTACTCACTCTTCGCGCGATACATCGACGTGATCGGAAGCTCGTTCGCTTCCTGCTCGGCATCGAGCATCAGGAGCTGCTGGATCGTATCGAGCGTCGCCTGCAGCTTGTTGCGCGCGCTGCGGCGCTCGACCTTCAGATCCTGAATCGTGCGCTCGAGGTCGGACACGCGATTCATCGCCTGCGACACCAGCCGCTCGGATAACAGCTCGGCATCTTTTACGATCAGCTCCGCCTCTTTCCGCGCATTGCTCTTCACGTCTTCGGAGACTCTTTGCGCCGACAGCAGCGTGTCCTTGAGGATGCGTTCACGCTGATTGTGGTCGTCGAGGTCCTCGCGCAGCATGACGTTCTCGCGCGACAGCCGATCGACGTCCTTGATCAGCACCTCCATCTCCTCGGCGACCATCTGGAGGTACGCGCGCACTTCGTCGGAATCGAATCCTTTGAACTTGCGCGCAAAGAGCTGCTTCTGGATCTCGAGCGGTGTAAGGTTCGACATGGACGCCCTCCCGGCACTTTACCTTCTGAAAAGTATAAGCCCGTAGAGGTAGGCGGCGATGCCGCGGATGATGAAAATCGCGAGTAGCAGCAGCAGCGGCGACCAGTCGATCCCGGCGGTCTTGTGCGGCGGGAGGATGCGGCGGAACGGGCGCAGGAAGGGCCAGGTCATCCGCGTGAAGATGTCGTTCAGTTGATTGAGGATGTTGTAAGCCGCCTTGTTGCGCCACCGGAACGACGTCTGCGATGCGAAAAACAGGATCCACGAGATGATCACCCAGACAATCACCAGCCATTCGATGACGCTGAGGACCATCAGAAACGCCTGAAAAAATACCTGCAGAATCCCCATGTCAGCCTCGGTCGCCGAAAATCGCCCGGCCGATGCGTACCATCGTCGAGCCTTCCTCGATCGCGACCTCGAAATCCTCGCTCATCCCCATCGACAACTGTTCGAGTCCGGCCTGATCGCGCAGCTCGCGAAGCCGCCGGAAATGCTTCCGCGGGTCGCCAATCGGCGGGATGGCCATCAATCCGATCAGTTGGATCCCTTCAATCGCACGAATTTGTTGCACGATATTGTGTACGTCTGCGGTGCTGACTCCGCTCTTTTGCGGCTCGTCGCCGACATTCACCTGCAACAGCACGTCCCGCGCCGCGTCGGACGCGCGCGCGATCTTCTGTGCTAATTCGACCGAATCGACCGTCTCGATCACATCGAAGATGCGGACGGCATCCTTCGCCTTGTTCGACTGCAGGTGTCCGACGAGATGCCACCGCGCGGCGCCATGGACCTGCGGCTTCTTGTCGCGCGCTTCCTGGACGCGGTTCTCGCCGATGTGCGTCACGCCGGCGGCGATCGCCTCGTTGACGCGATCGGCTCCGAACGTCTTCGAGACGGCAACCAGAGTCACATCCGATCGTTTGCGTCCCGCGCGTTTGCACGCGGCGTTGATGCGACTCTCCACGGCCGCGAGATTCTCAGCGATCGTCACGCCGCCTCTCCACCGCCCGCCCGTCCGCGCGATCGACAGCCACATTCGCGAGGCGATCGGCCTCTTTGTTGCCGGCGCGCAGCGTGTGCCGGATCGAGAAATCCGGAAAATAACTCACGAGCCCTCGCGCTTTTTTATAGAGCGGAACGAGGTTCGCGTGCTTGACGCGAAATTTTCCGAGCATCTGATTCACCAGCAGCAGCGAATCGGAAATGATCTCGACCTCGGTCGCCCCTTCCTCGCGCGCGACCGTCAGCGCTTCGAGAAGGCCGGCATACTCCGCAACATTGTTGGTGGTGGTGCCGAGGTAGCCGGAGATCTCGATGATGTCGCCGGAGTCGGTCGTCATGTAGACGCCGTAACCAGCTGGACCGGGATTCCCGCGCGACGCGCCATCGACCCAGGCAGTCACCTTCAGGATTGCGTCCTCTCGAGATAGAGAAGGCGATTGCATCCTTCGCAGCGGACGAGCTCACCGCGCTTGAGTTGCTGGAACAGCGCCGGACGAATACGCGTCCGGCAAGCGCTGCACGAATCATTGATGATGCGTGCGACCGCGACACCTTGCCGCTGTTTGAAGATCTGGTGAAACTCGCGCTTCAGACGATCGGGCACTTTGCTCTCGACTGACGCCGCGCGCTCCTTCAGTTTCTCGACTTCCGCCCGCAGATCGCCGAGGGAGTGCTGCCATGCTGCGTGCGCTTCGTCCCAGCGCGATTTCAGATCGCCGCTGGCCGCCTGCCGCTGATTGAGATCGTTCTGCAGCGACTCGATCTCCCCCATCGTTTTGAGCTCCGCCTCTTCGAGCTCCTTCACCTGTTTGCGCGTCGCGTCGATCTCTTTCCAGGCCGCCGCGTACTGCTGCTGGTTTTTCACCTGCATCAACTGCGTCTGGTATTTCTTGACCAGCTCCTGTTGATCGGAGAGCTCTCCGTCGACGCGGCGATGTTCCTTCGACTGCTGCTCGATCGATTGCTGCAGCCGCGTCATCTCGTCGTTCGCGCTTTGCCATTCGCGATCGATGGATGCGAACGACTCCGGCTTGGTGGTCAGTTGCTTTTCGCGGTCGCCGAGTTGCGACAGGAGGTTTTGCAGTTCCCAGAGTCTCTCAACGTCCGGATTCAACACGCCCTCCAAAAACACGAAAGGCGTTCCGGTCGCGGAACGCCTTGATGGCAGGATGCTTTTCGATTCGAAAATAGACTGGCCGCATTACGCTCCTGGTGGGTCCACCAGGATTCGAACCTGGGACCTGCCGGTTATGAGCCGGTAGCTCTAACCGCTGAGCTATGGACCCGGACTGGCGATTCTAGCAAAACGCCCGAGGAATCGTTACCGGATCTCGACTGCGTCTCCCACCATCATGCTGTACCGCATGAGAACGATCTTCGCGGTAGCCGTGTGATTTTCGGCGGTCAGTACTGCCATCTCGCCCAGAACCTGCGGTGGCGCTCCCGGCTGCACGTTTTCACGGAACACAGTCAGAAATTCGCCCGGCTGCACCTGCTCGTCACGTCCGAGGTTGATCTGGACGAGGAAACCTTCGCCGATCGCCTGCAGCCAATCGCCCCCCTCGGCACTGATGATATAGCCGCGCCTCTTGCCGCTCGATGGATCGCAGAACGCCGGAATCGAGGGAATTCGAGCGAGTGGAATCGGAAGCTGCGGCATCGGCTTCAACCGAGCTCCGATCGGGATTTCAGCGCATGATTTCGTGATGATGCCGCGCGCCTGCTGACCATCCAGGCACAGCACTTTGACCTGGCCGATGTAGTCGTACTGTCTTCCGACAGTCTCCTTTGTTCGCGGATGGTGGATCAAACCGCGCGGCGCAACGAGCATGTAAGTCTCGCCGGCAGTCAGGCCGCTCGAGCTGCCACCTGTGATGAATACGAGATCGCCTTCGGATCCGTCGGCCTTCGTCTCAGCCAGCACGGTGCCGGCTTGATACCGAAGCTCTGCATCTTCCCAGGCGAAGATTTCGTTCGGCATCGGCTCGTTCGGATCTCCGATGTAGCCGTAGCAGTAGATGTCGGCTTCTGTTGCGAGTGGGACGGGTCCTGCCGTTCCACCGACAGCGTCGGCTGCGGTGATCAGCGGGCGAACCGTCTGGCCACCGAGCGGATTGCCGCTCGTCGCGCCAAGAGTGCCTCCTGTCGTGGAGGTCCCGGTCCCGCCGGTCGTACCGGTCGTACCGGTCGTTCCCATCGTTCCAGTGCCCGTCGTTCCGCCGCTTTCAGCCTGCTGAGAGATTTCGCCTTCGACCAGCAGGACGTCACCGGGATAAATCCAGTGCGCGTCGGTAATCCACGTGTTCGTTTCCCAAAGCTGCGGCCACATGTAGCCGTTGTTGTAGAACTGCGTCGCGAGTCCCCACAGCGTGTCGCCGCGCTTGATCGCGTACGTCTTCGCGCCGGCGGGATAGGTTCCCGGATCCGGCGGGTTGTACGCAGTCCAATGATCGCTGACACGATGGAGATTCTTGGGAGGACGCGTCGCCTTCGTCTCGCGCTTCGATGCCGTCGCAGCCGCCCTGGCCGTCGATTTTTTCGGAGCGCGCTTCGCCGCTTTTTTGGTCGCGGGCGCGGGAGTCGTCACGGGCGCCGGAGTTGGAGCGGGAGTTGCGCTTGTCGTCGACGCGGGCGCTTTCGCGCTCTTTTTCTTCGCCGGCGACTTCGTCGTCTTTCTTGAAGTGGCGGCCGACTGCGTTTCTGTCCTGGTGGCCGCTTGAGGCACGGCCCACACGGGAATCGTCACCGCCAAAAGGAGAATGGGAGCCACCCGACGCACACTGACCATCTTCCCTCCCATAAAATGTCGAGCGTCACAACGTTAGCTCAACAGCGGAGTTGGGTCAAGTGCCAGTAGGAAATGAGCTTAGCGCAGGGTCAGCGCGCCGTCGACAGTGGCAGCCGCTCCAGCAGGCCCATCGACGTGTCCGAACTGCTTTTTCCGCTCCTGATAACGGCTCATGACCTTCCGGACGTACGAGCGAGTCTCACGGAACGGCGGCACGCCGCCGTAGCGCTGGACGTTGCCCTCGCCGGCGTTGTAGGCCGCGATCGTGTTCTTCAGGTTTCCGTCGAAACGGCCCTGGAGGTACTTCAGGTACTTCACGCCGGCGTCAACGTTCTGCTCAGCGTCGTAGAGATTCGTCGCTCCGAGCCAGCGGCCGGTGCGAGGCATCAACTGCATCAGCCCCTGCGCGCCGACAGGCGAGCGGGCGGTGCGGTGAAAGCGCGATTCGGTCTCGACGACCGCGGCGACCAGCGCCGGATCGACGTCGTACTTCTGCGCCTTTTCGTGAATCAGGTCGCCGAAGGGCAGCGCGTTCGAGAGGAACTCGTGGCGGATGGCACTGTTGATACGCGCCATTTCCGTGTGGAAGATGTCAGCCTTCGCCTGAGGAAAATTCGCGTCAACCGTCGCGGGGAGCCACTTGTCATCGTAGAGCGCGACGCGCTGGCTGACGACGCGAGCGGGCAGAACGCGAGAGAGCTTGAACAGCGAATTCGCGGCGAAGCCGTCGCCGAACTTCGCGACAACGTTCGAATGACGCCCGTCATCCCTGACCACGCGGACCGAGTCGAGGTCCTTCTGGACCAGGAAATGGACATGCTGGAGGACCTCTGAAGCGCCGCCGATGGACAGAGCGGTACCGAGGGCGACGGTCGCGAGCGCACGGGCGCCGAACGCGCGAAGCACACGATGGCGCTCAGCGCGCCGCCGCATCCTTGCGGAGCGAGATGACAGGGAATCCACGATGTTTTGTCTCTTCATAGTCGTAGTTATTTCGCTCAAAATAAAAGCGCGATTCCGTAAGCTCGCTACAAAACGCGAGGGGGGGTAGTGCTTATGCCATGATTAGCAAGCATCAGCTTGCTTAAATAGGCTCAAGTCGCTCAGGAAAGGCGACTTATTCGCCGAAAACCTCAGCCGCAAATTTCTCGATGGTGGTGTCGGGTAACCGCCACGCCTGCGGCTGAAGTCCGGCCTTGAGGCAGGTCTGGTCCAGGAAGGTCTCGCGGTCCCATCCATATTCACTGGCGACCTGAGGCAAAAGCAGGCCCGCGAAGCGGCCTCTGCTGATGATCAGCCCATCGCGGCCAACCTCAATATCCGTCACGTCGACAACGCGCTCAATCGGTCCCATGACGGAGATCTCGAGCTCGAGCTGGGTCAACTCGTCTTTCCGCACCGGAAAGAACCGCGGATCCCGAAGAGCGGCCGAGACGGCACTGGACGCCACGGCGCGATAGAGCGGTTCGATCGCGCGAATCGAGCCGATGCAGCCGCGAAGGTCGCCGTTTTTTCGCAGCGTCACGAAGGCTCCGGCGGGGCGGCGAAGCTCCTCGTCGAAGTCGTCCGCGCGCAGCTGCGGATCGCGGCCTTCGAGGGTCGATTCAATCGACGTTCGCGCGAGGGTCAGCAGTTGGCGGCGTTGTTGTTCGTTCAGCACGATAGATGAGCATCAGGTTGCGGATGTAGACGACGAGGCCCGCTCCCTGTCCGATGATGAAAACGATGTCGCGCTTATGAATCGCATAAGCGGTCGTGATGATTCCTCCGACGATCGAGAGGTACCAGAAACCGATCGGAATGTGGCTCTGCTTTTTTCGCTCCGAGGCGATCCACTGCACGATGAAGCGGCCGCCGAAGATCACCTGCCCGAGAAGGCCGAAGGCGAGCCAGGCGCGCTCGAGGGTCAAGCTTCGTCTTTCAGTTTGTAGGTCAGCATCCGCTTCGACATCCAGCGCACGGCGAAACAATCCACGAGCCCGCGCATCGCACGATTCATTGCGCCGTACTTCGAGACGCCAAACTTTCGCGGACGATGATTCACCGGTGTCTCGATCACCTTGTGGCCTTGCATGCGCACCAGCGTCGGCAGAAATCTGTGCATGCCGGTGTAGAGCGCGACGCGCTCGATCGCACTCCGCCTCACGAGCTTGAGCGAACATCCGGTATCCGTGATTTGATCGCCGGTGATCCAGTTGCGGACTCCGTTGCCGATGCGCGACTGAATCTTTCTGGCGAACGTGTCCTGCCGATTCACGCGGACGCCGATGATCATGTCGGCGCCGCTCTCCTCGAGTTTGCGCATCATCACCGGAATGTCGGCGGGATCGTTCTGCAGATCAGCGTCCAGCGATACGACGTACGTGCCTTTCGCGGCGCGCCATCCGGCATCCAGCGCCGCGGTCTGGCCGCTGTTCTTCTCGAACGTCAGCACGCGAAGATTCGGATATTTCGCGCGGCTCTGGCGGAGAATTTCCAGGCTGCGATCGACCGAGCCGTCGTCGACCGCGATCATCTCGTACGACCACGGCTGGCCGCGCAGGGCGGTCGCGATCTCCTCGAGGAGGATCGGAACATTTTCTTCCTCGTTGAAGACGGGGAAGACGACCGAGAGGTCCGTCATCGCGGCAGTCTAACTCCGAACGCGCGCTCGAAATTTGCGGTGGTCGCCTCGGCCACCGCATCGAGCGAGACGTTCCACAGCGACGCCAGCAACTCCGCGATCTTGATGACGAACGCCGGCTCATTGTCGCGACCGCGAAATGGCACCGGCGCGAGAAACGGTGTGTCGGTCTCGATCAACACCCGATCGTGCGGCAGCCGGCGTGCGCAATCGCGCAGCGTTTCCGCACTACGGAACGTCACGATTCCCGAGAAGGAGATGAAGTAACCGCGATCGAGCAGTGGCCTCGCGATCTCGTACGACTCGGTGAACGAATGCAGAATCCCTTTGCCGTTCGGCAGGATCTTCAACAGATCGTCATTCGATTCGCGATTGTGGACGATGACCGGCTTGTCGAGCGTCTTCGCGAGCGCGATGTGTTTCTCGAACACGACGATTTGCGTATCACGCGGCGAGTGCATGTAGTGGTAATCGAGGCCGATCTCGCCGATCGCGACCACCCGGGGATCCTTTGCGAGCTGCTCGATCTTCGCGAAAGCGTCGTCGTCGCAATCCTTCGCCTCATGCGGATGGAAACCCACCGCCGCCCACACGTCATCGTGGCGCTGCGCAATCGCGATCGCTCGAGGAGCGTCGTCGAGCTTCGTCCCCGGAACGACGAATCCGCGCAAGCCCTGTTCGCGCGCACGGGAAAGCGCAGGGTCGGCGTCGGCCATCGTCAGATGGCAATGCGAGTCGGTGAATCGAATGTAGGTGTCTTCGTTCAGCTTTGGCACAACCGGGCAACCGTATCGTAGTAGACGTCAATCGCCGCAATCAGATCGCGCTTCGCGATGCACTCGTTCGCGCCGTGTGCATCGAGAATCGATCCCGGGCCGAACAGCAGCGGCTTGCCGAGGTTGCCGAGGTACGGGACGTCGGTGTTGAAGGCAACGACGGTCGAGGGAGCACCTTCCGGCACGACCATGAACTGCGGCGCATTTCCACGCGTCAGCGTGAGCTTTCCGCCGAAACGTCCGGCGAGCTGCTCCAGTTTCGCGCGGACGACTTCGTGGTCCTCGACCGTGCGAAACATCAGCTCACATTCGGCGAGCGCCGGAATGATGTTCGGTTTCTCGCCGCCGCGAACGATGCCCACGTTGACGGTCGCCTTGCCGAGGATCTCGTGCGAACCCCAATCGGTCGACTCGATCGCGGCGATGGCCGCAAGCATCTTCTTGATCGCGGAATCGCCGCGCTCGGGATATGCCGAATGTGCAGCGCGGCCTTCGAAGCGGATCACGCACGTGAGCGCACCCTTCGACGCACGCGCGAATTTCGATTCCGTCGGCTCGCCGACCAGGACGTACTCCGATCCGAGATCCGCGAGCTCGCGGTTCGCGGTCTTCGCACCGACCGAGTCCGTCTCTTCACCGACGACGAAAAGAAACGCGAAATCGCGAATGTGGTGTTCGCGCAATCGGATGCCGGCCGTGATCATCGCCGCGATCACACCTTTGGTATCGCACGCACCGCGTCCGTAGAGAGTCGACGCGTCTTCGCGCGAGGCGAACCACGGCGGAACGGTGTCGATGTGTGAGTTGATGATGACGCGCGGCCGGCCGCCCGACGATGCGTAAAGGTTGAATCGGGAATCGGTCACGGCATACCGCTTAACCTCGAAGCCGAGGCCGGAAAGCGCCGCCTCGAGAAACTCGCCGACCGCTTTCTCCTGCTCGGTGGGCGACGGGATGTCGATGAGTTTTCGCGCGAACGCGATCGGATCGATCATGGCGAGGGCCCCCGCCGATCGAAATTCGCAAACTGGCTGCGCATGCCCGCTCCGATTTGTGAAATCAGCCGGTAGGAGCCGAGGGTTGTGTCGGGTAGGAGCACCGATGCATTGTAGGACCGTGAATGCAAATTCTCGCGCTCATCGCTGTCATCACATTTGTCAGCCCGCAACAAGGCTCGCAGGCGATCGGAGTCCTGCCCATCGAGGTGACGACGAATGTCGCCGGCGTGAATCGCGTCGAGTTCTACGTCGACGGCGCGATGGCCGGCATCGCGCGCCAGCAGCCCTATCGGATTCTCCACGACTTCGGAACTTCGCTCGCCGGCCACGACATCATGGCGAAGGTTTACTCAAACAATTTTCAGACTGTCGACTCAGCGCGCATCGCGACCGCTGCGATGACCGCCGGCGAGACCGTGCATGTCGATCTCGTCGAAGTGCCGATGCGGGTTCGATCGTCGCAGCCATTGCACGGCGACGACATCCGCATCGCCGAAAACGGGATCGAGCAGACCATTCGCGAAGTCCGATCGGACCGCGGCCCGGCGCGATTCGTCTTCATCATCGACCGCTCGCTCAGCATGGGCGGCGGAAAGCTGACCGCTGCGCTGCGCGCAATCGACGAGGAATCGAAGTTGCTGCGTCCTGACGATCGCGTAGAGGTCGTGCTCTTCAATCACAACGTCATGCCGGCGCGCGCGGTGGCGCGCGGCGAACGCGTCGAGAGCATCTTCGGCGGCATTCCACCCTCCGGCGGAACGTCGCTGCGCGATGCGGTCAGCTCGATCGCATCGCACGATCGAACGTACGCGATCGTCATCACCGATGGCGGCGATCGGAACAGCCTGGCGACCGAGGAAGACGGGCTGCGAAAAATCAGCGGCACGAAACTCATCCTCGACGCGATCATCCTCGGCGACTCCAGCGGATTTCTGGATCGCGCAGCGAAGAACACCGGCGGCACTCTTTCGCGCGCGAGCGCATCGACCGCGCAGCGCGAGCTGCATCGGATGATCCTCGACATCAACAGCCGCTACACCGTTTCTTATCAGAGCCACGGTAACGCGAGCGGATGGCGATCGATCATCGTCACGCCCCGGCGGCGCGGCATTGAGATCCTCAACGCGCGGAAGGGGTACTTCGCGGAATGAGATTCGCGCTGCTTCTCCTGATTGCGAGTGTCGCGTCGGCGCAAACGCGGATCGCCTCCGATTTCGAGATTCAGCAGATGGAGCAGCAGGTCGCGCGCTCGAAAGATTTTCTCTCGCAGCTCTCCGGCCACCTCAACCTCGGCGATCTCCGCACGACGCGAAACGAGACCGCGATCGCGCGCACCGAATATGCGAAGGCGCTCGAGATCGCGGCGCATGAGCGTCTTGCCGCGCGTCGCGCGTCGGAGATCACGCGTTATGCGACCGCGACTGCGTACGCCGCGCTCGTTGAGGCCAAGCTCGGCAACGCCGCCCATGCATTCAGCCTCTCGGAAGAGGCGATGCGTTACACGGCCGATTCCGCAAAGAGCTGGAATCTCTATGCGAACGCGATGACGGCGCTCGGCAAGCCCGCCAAGGCCGCCAGCGCATCGCGCAATGCCGTTGCGATCGCGTCGCGCGAGAACGACAAACTCGATCTGGCGATCTATCAGTATTCACTGGCATCGTCGCTGCTCGAGCTCAATCAGAATGCGGAAGCGGAAAAGTTGCTCATCGATGTCGTCAATACACTGCGATCGCCCACTTTCGCGGCACTCCGCCGGGACGTGGAGCGGACAGAATCCTTCGAGATCTATTCGACGGCTCGCGGCGAGCAATCCGCTTACATCTCGCTGCTGAATCGATCGCAACTGCGGCTCGCGCGGCTCTACGATGACCGTGGCGATGCCGCGCGCGCACGCCAGCAATACGCGAACGTGCTCGCCGATCGCAGCGATGATCCAACCGCACTGGCCGCAATGGCGCGGCTCAGCACATCACCGCAAGAACGCGATCGCTATTACGCGGCAGCGTTCGACGCGAATCCGTTCTCGCTGCCACTCATCCGCGACTACCAGCGTCATCTGACTGTGGAGCAGGCACTCCTGGCTGCTCCCGACACTACCGGCGGAAAAGTTCGCCTCGTCCTCCAGCAAATGCAACGCAACGAATTGATCGCCGCACGCCAGACGGTCGATCAGCTCCTGCAGAAGTTCCCGACCAACGACACTCTGCAATTGCTCGGACACGAAATCGACCAGCGACGAGCAGGCGGCAACGTCGCGTTGCGACCCGACCCGACACCCGCCGATCTCCGCGCGTTGATCGCCGCGTTCAACGCAAATCGCCTCACGCCCGAGCAGCGCGCACAGCTCGATCGGATGACGATCACGAGCGAAGTGGTTTTCAAGGATGGCCCGCCATTCGAAACCGGCACGGTCGATGGCGTCCCATTCCGTTTCAGCGAGCCGATGACCTTCAACGGCACGTTCGCATCCGGCGTGCCGCTCCGCCTCACCTACCGAATCCTCGGCGCCTCACAAATGAATGGCGCAGATGCGTTGCTGCTCGAGCCGGTGCGATTGGAGTTGCCGCAATGACTCCACTGCTTCTCGCCGTCGTTCTCGCAGTCAGCGATCGCGGCGTGCTGGTGGCCCATGACGGATCGATCGAGATGTTCGATCGCACCGCAACAAATCGCATCTGGAGCGGCGAAGGATTGCCAACGCCAAGCCGCATCGTGACGTCTAATCAACAAGCGGTGATCATTGATCCGCTCGCGAGCCAAATCCGAATGATCGATCTTGCTTCCGGACGCGGAACAACGCTCCGGACCGGCGAGACACCGATCGACGGAATGTTTTTGAACGGCCGTTTTTATCTCCTCGAGCGCGACGCTCGAGCCCTCGAACGGATCGGCGCGGACGGCGCGAGGGCGTCCATTGCTCTGGCCGCCGATCCGGCGTTTGTGCGGCAGGCGGGCGAGCGCATCTACGTGTACAGCCGCACTGCCGGCGTGATGCAGGAGATCACGACCTCGCCGTTTCAGGTTCGACGCGCGGTTGGCGTCGCGCCGTTCGCGTCCGATCTCGAGCTCGATGCGAGAAACGCGTATCTGGTTTTTCCGCGCGGCGGAAAGATCCGAATCGTCGCCCTGGCGACGATGAAGAATTCCGGAAGCTTCGATGTCGGCGCTGTTCCGGTCGCTGCAGCTTTCGCATCGAGCGGCACGGCGCTCACCGCGCGCACGCTGGCGGTCGCCGATCCGTCCGCCAAACGCGTCTGGATGGTCCAGGGAGCTGAATCTTTTGCTCAAGCCTTCGCTCGAGGATTCCTGCGGGGTCTGATCGGGCTCGGCTTGTACGGCGGCCGCGCATCGCAGTTTCCAACCGGGGTGGACCGCGTCATCCTCCGCGGGTCCCGCTCGTACGCTTACGATTCGAGCAGCGGCACTCTCTACCGATTTACGAAGTCCGGCAGCTCGGCAGTCGCGAAAAACGTTGCTCCGGAAGGATTTGCCGCCGGCAACGGCGCGGTGTATGTCTGGGACGAGGCGGTACGGCGGTTGCAGCGTTTCGATAGCAATGAGTGACCAAAAACCATGTATCCGATGTGAGCGCGGGATCGATGCGCATGCGCGGTCCTGCCCGTTCTGCAGCTGGGACCAATCGCAAGCCGTGCCGCCCGCGGAAGAAAACATCAATACCGCACCGGCGTACGTGCCTCCTGACGAGCGGCCGTGGCGCGGAAAGATTCTCGCAGCGGTGGCGTTCGCCGCGCTGCTGGTCATCGCGTTTGTGATCGGAACATTCATGCACGGATTCGAGCCGAGCGAAGTCAAAGCGGCCCAGAAGAACCCGACGCCGCAAGCGCCGCAGGCATCGACCCCAACCCATCGAAGCGATGTCACTCTCGTGCCCGTCAGCGGATCCGACGTTCCGCAAGTGATCGAGCAGCCGATCACCACCGCGCCGGCGGCGGCCGCCGGACAGCAGCCCAACGACGCGACGGCACTGCCGGCCCAGGAGTACGCCGCCGCCGCCGCGCGCGCGAAGGCGGAGCGGGATGTAGCGAAAAAGAACAATCCAGTCGTCGATCCGCGATCGATCACCGGCGCGCCCTATCAGGACGTCGAGAAGCCGAAACCGGCCGAGCGAAGTAATGCAGCAACCAACGCACCCAACGCAATCCACGCAACCAGGGCAACCCACGCAACGCGCGAAACCAACGCAACCAACGCCTCGGATCAGCCGCCTGCGATTCGGAGGACAGCCTCGCGGACCGCGGCGTATCTGGAATCGAAACCGCTGCCGCACATTTTTGTCGATCATGACATCACCGCGCGATTGAATCTGACGGTCTCGCCGGAAGGACGGGTCACCGACATCGACGTCAACCAGCCGATCCCCGAAATGGGGAAGCTCGTCCAAGCCGTGCAGAACTGGCGATTCCGCCCGGCGACTGAAAACGGAACACCCGTGACAGCAAAGGTCGCCGTCGATATAACGTTCCGCGCAAATGAGTAGTAACACTGTCTGCGCCGCTTGCCGGCACTCGATCGATGAAGCGGCGAAAATCTGCCCGTACTGCGGCAGCGATCCGCGGACTGGCCGGAAGATCGTCGATACGCAGGCGATTCTTCAGGAAGTTTTTCACCCGCGCGAGGTGTCGGCGGCCGAAGGCGTCATGCAGTACGCGCGTCAGCGGCAGGGAATCGTCATCACGTTCGCGGTGATCCTCGCATTCGTTGCCCTGTCGGGCTTCAATCAGTTCGTGCTGCGCCGCAATCGAACCGTGGTTTCGGAAGCCGTGCCGCTGACCGACGTCGCGGATCTCAGCAATCAGCCTGATGAGACTCGCGCGCTGCCGATGCCCGATCTCAAGTTTCAGTACGACGGCAACCCGCAGACGATGCGGAGCTTCATCATCGAGTCGGGGGCTGTCGCGCCGGCGGCCCCGCCGGCGCCAGCGCCGACGACAACGCAGTGACCATCGCGATCGCAGTCATTCTGATCGGCGCCGTCGCGTGGCTGCTCTTCTACATGTTCGCGCAGAAACCGGTGACCACAGTGCAGCAATGGATTCAGCAGGGTCGCTACGGCGAGGCGGTCGCGGCAGCGGGCGATGATTGGATCCATCGTGCCGAAGCGCTGAAGTTGTTAGGCCGGTTTTCGGAGGCGATCGATGCGTTTCGCAAATCCGACGATCCTTCCGCGCGTGAAGGCATCGCCCTTTGCCTCGCCCACCTCGAGCGCGACCTCGCCGAAGCGCAACGTCTGATGGAAGAGCAGATCAATCTCTATCCGCAGATCCAGGAGTTTCAGGCCCTGGGGCTCGCGTACATCCTTCTGCGCGCCGGCAAACGCGATGAGGCCTTGCGCATTTTCGGCGACAACGTCGAGCTGCTCGAGACGCGATTCCGGGACGACTACACCGATCGCGATCCGCTGCTCGCCGAAACATTGTTCATGTACGCCGAGCTCACCGAGGCGGCCGGCGATCGCGATCGCGCGAATGCGTTGCGCGCGAAGGCTGCGGCCTGGGCGCCGGGGAGCGTATGGAGTGGGGGG
>JALYZI010000180.1 GCA_030948915.1 Acidobacteriota bacterium | reverse complement strand
TTCAAGGGCTTCGACTGGTTCGAGCGCGAAGCGTGGGACATGTACGGCGTCCGCTTCGCCGGCCATCCGAATCTGCGCCGCATCCTGACGCACGAAGCCTTTCAGGGTCACCCGCTCCGCAAGGACTACGATCCGGCTCAGCGCTGGCTTTGCACGGAGAAAGACGTCGCGAAGCTGATTCCGAAAATCGATCCCCGGTTCGAGAACGTCGACACCGACTTCGAACGCGTTACCCTCAACCTCGGTCCGTCGCATCCGGCGACACACGGCACGCTGCGAATCGTCGTGACGCTCGACGGCGAGACCATCATCGGCGCGGAGCAGGAGATCGGATATCTCCACCGCTGCTTCGAGAAGAGCTGCGAGACGCACACGTATCAGCAGGCGATTCCGTTCACGGACCGGCTGAACTACATGTCGGCGATCATCAACAACGTCGGCTACTGCATGACCGTCGAAAAGCTCCTCGGCCTCGAGGCTCCGTCGCGGGCGCAGTATGTGAGGCTGGTGCTGTCGGAATTCATGCGCATCGCCGACCACCTCGTCTGCATCGGCACGAACCTCGTCGACATGGGCGCGCTGACGAACTTCTGGTACCTGTTTCAGCCTCGCGAGGAGATCTACGGCCTGATCGAAGCGTGCTGCGGCGCGCGTCTGCTTCCGAGCTACCTCCGCATCGGCGGCCTGGCGGTCGACGTCCCGGACGACTTCCTCGAGAAGGCGCAGCGGCTGGTCAACATGCTGCCGAAGTACATCGACGACGTGGAAAAGCTCGTCGATCGCAACAAGATCTTTCTCGATCGCGTGGTCGGCGTCGCGCCGATTTCACAGGAAGACGCGATCGATTTCGGATTTACCGGACCGTGTCTGCGCGCCTGCGGCGTGCCCTTCGACGTCCGTAAAACCAATCCGTATCTGGGATACGAAACCTACGACTGGGATGTGCCGATCGCCGAGGGGGGCGACACGTACGCCCGATACCTGGTCCGCATGGAAGAAATGCGGCAGTCGCTCAGAATCCTGCAGCAGGCGATTGATCGCGGCCTGCCGGAAGGCCCCGTGATGGTCGACAATCCATACGTGGCGCTTCCGCCGAAGGCGAAGGTCTACAACGAGATGGAGTCGCTCATCTACCACTTCAAGCTGATCATGCACGGCATTCAGCCGCCGGTCGGCGAGACGTACTTCCAGGTTGAAGGCGGCAACGGAGAGTTAGGCTTCTACATCGTCTCGGACGGGACGAAGAATCCGTATCGCGTGCGATGCCGCCCCCCCTGCTTCGCGATCTATCAGGCGTTCACGCACATGATCACGGGTCAGACCATTCCCGATGCGATCGCGGCACTCGGATCGCTCAACATCATCGCGGGAGAGCTGGATCACTGATGCCGATCGAACGCGTGAAGCCGGGCGTCGTCAAAGTCGTTCCGCGCAAGTTGAACGTCGCCGAAAAGCTGTATCTGCCGAAGATCATCGCGGGCATGCTCGTCACGCTGCGACATCTCGTTTACAACCTGCTCCATTACAAAAAGCTGCCGATCATCTCGTATCCGGAGATCAAGCGCGTGTACTCCGAGCGCTTTCGCGGACGGCACATTCTCACCACCCGCGAAGACGGCACGACGCGCTGCGTCGCCTGCTACATGTGCTCGACCGCCTGTCCTGCCGAGTGCATCACGATCGAAGCAGGCGAGGATGAGCGGACGCGCGAGAAGTTTCCGGTGCGCTACGACATCGATCTTCTCCGCTGCGTCTTCTGTGGCTACTGCGTGGATGCCTGTCCCGAAGACGCGATTTACATTACGCGCGACTATGAGATGGCGATCGACACGCGAGCGCGCGCGGTGGTCGGGCTGCGCGATCTGGTCGTGCCGCCGAATTTTCCCGTCGAGCCGATGGGATGGCGCCCGTATTACGGACCGCTGGAAAAGAAGGGAACCGCCGGCGGCACGGGGCTGGGTCAGCCGGTGCGGCAGGCTCCGTATCCCGATGAAGCCCCCCCGAATCCGGACGTCTATCGCGGAGCATGAAGCCACTCGAGACCACTGTCGAAGAGGTGCTGCGGAATGCAATCCAGTCGGAGGTCGAGACGCGCGTTTACTACCAGCAGATGGCCGAGCGCGCAGGATCGCTGGAAGTCAGGCGGCGCATGCTGCAGCTCGCCGATGATGAGCTTCTGCATCGCGCGAAGCTCGAACGGAAATACCGCGAGACGCTGAAGCAGGAACCGCCGGCTCCCAACGCGGTGAAGGTGGATCTCGATTCCGAGATCCGCGACCTCGACATGACACGCGCGCTGAAATTGTCGCTGGAGCGCGAGCGCGATTCTGAGAGCTACTACCGATTCATGGCCGAACGCGCGCCGGCGGATTCGGAGCTCGCGAATCTATTCTTCGAGCTCGCCGACGTCGAGTGGAAGCACAAGACCGATCTGCAGACGGAGTACGAGTCGACGATGAACGATCCCGAACAGTTCCTACGCGATATGTGATTCCGGTGCGAACCGCGCATCGAGGCACTTGTGGATCGAATCCATCAGCCGGTTCGGAATCACGGGTTTCGACAGCGCGTGGCAGACCGTCGGAAAGAGCTTGCGGATATCTTCGACGTTGAGTCCTGTGACGACGATGATGCGTTCGAGCATCGCGGGATTCGTCATATACAGATGATCCATCACCGCGGTGCCACTGACTTTCGGTAAGACGATGTCGAGCAGCACGACGTCATAATCGGTCTTCGACAACATCTCGATGGCCTTGGCGCCGTCGCCCGCCTCGTCCACCTTACAGTCCTGCGACTCGATCAGCCTGCCGAGCAACCGCCGGGTGTTAGGGTCGTCTTCGACAATGAGGGCTTTTCGGAGCATTTGGTGAATTAAATGAGCAAAAGCTTGACCATGTGCCTAAGTCGATGTGATGAATCTCACTCCCAGCGCGATCGGCTCCTCGAGGTTCTTGCCCAGAGAATGGTCGCCGCCCTCGATCCAACTGATTGCTATCCTGGGCGATAGCGCATAGGACTTGACCTCGTCGAAGGACCCGAAGGAATCCCGCGTCCCCTGTACGATCAGTGTGTTAGCCCGCAACTTCTCGAGATGCGCCGTGCGCAGGCGCTCGGGCCGGCCCGCCGGATGGAACGGATATCCATAGACCAGCAGCCCCGCGACGCCGAGGTCGTCGGCCACCATCGTCGCCATCCGCCCTCCCATCGACTTCCCGCCAATGACCAGATTTCGCGCGTCGCCAAGCTCGCTGACCACGTCGCGAAAACAGTCGAGAAGGACGTTTTGCGGGTCGGGACGTTTGCGGCGGGCTGCCATGTAGGGAAATTCGAATCGGACGACTCGAATGCCGGCCGCCGCGATGCCGCGCGCCACGGTCTTCATGAATGGCGACAGCATCGGTCCGCCCGCGCCGTGCGCGAAGACGTACGTCCTGGCCGCGTCGGACGGACCGTCGATCAGAAATCGCGTCATGGAACTACAATACCCGACCATGCTGAGCCGCACGATCGCCGCCCTTTGTCTGCTCGCTTGCACACTGTCGGCTGCACCACCGCCGCCGGGTCGCGTGGCACCCGACATCATGCCGCATCCCACCGCGATGTTCCTGGCTGCGCTCTCCGGCGACGGCAGGCATCAGGTTGTCTTCAAGGCCGCGGCGATGGGAACGCACTTCTTTTTCGAGGAACCCACCGGCGTCACAGTTTACTTTTACGACGGCCGCGGGTACCGAAAACAGACCTTCCTCAAGGGATTTACGCTGACGAAGGCGATCAAGAAATACGCAGGAGCCTAGGGCACGAGGCCGCGGTCGCTGCGACACAGCGACTCGACACGCCCGTCATCGCGCACCACCAGCGTGTCTTCGATCCGCACCCCGATTTCGCGATCGGGAAAATAGAGTCCCGGCTCGATCGTGACGATGTCGCCGACTTCGACCATGTCTGCGTTGGTCGGAGTCAGACCGAAGAACGGTTTCTCATGGACCTCGAGACCGACACCATGACCGAGTGAATGCACGTAGCCGTCGAGCGTCTGCGGATTGGATCGCGTCGTCGCGTAGCCACGCGCTTCAAAGAAGTCGCACACCAGCGCCTGATACGACGACGCCTTCGTCCCCGCCCGCATCTCCACGGCTGCCAGTTGAAACGCCGCCAGCACGTCGCCGTGCACACGTTGCAGGTCCGCCGGAATCGGTCCGACGCAAAACGTGCGCGTCAGATCGAAGAAGTACCCACTGTCGCGATCAGATGGAAAGATGTCGAGCACGATCGGAACCGATGGCCTGACCATCGCCGCCGCATCGCCGCGTGAATGCGGGATGCCGGCATCGCGTCCCTGCGAAAGGATCGTCTCGTGATCCTCGATCATGCCGAGCCGCGAGATCTCGCTCGAGACCACCTGCTTGAGATGGCCGAGCGTCAGGACTTCACCCTGACAGAGGAGATGATCGCGTTCGACGACGCACTGGCGCAATATCCTCCGCACGCGATCCACAACCGCCTCGGTGCGTGTACCGACTGAGGCGATGGTCTCGATTTCCCACGACTCTTTTCGCTTGCGAGCGAGCTGCGTCAGATCGTGGCCACTGCTGCGATAGATCGTCCAGCCCCTCTCCTGCATCTTCTCCGCGATGCCGTGGTAGAGGTGGAATGGCAGATTGCCGACGAACGCGATGACTTTGCCCGATCCGAGCTCGCGAAGTACGGCCTCGAAGAATGTCGCGTAAGCATCGATCGTATTGGCCGCCGACTTGAAGATCGCGTCGTAACCGAAGTCGTGAATCAGCCGCGTCTTCAAACCGGTCGCAGCGGCTTCATCGCGTTCCATCGGATACGCGAGCAGGAGCGGATCGCGATCGACGAGCTTGATCGCGTAACCCCGAGTTACTTTCGCGCCGCGGGTGATCCAGCGGAATGCGGCGTGCGCCGACTCGTGCATCGGCACGATGACGGCGTCGATGCCGCGGGCGCGCATCAGAATATCGAGATCGGACAGCATGAAAAAGGCCGGCTCGAGGCCGGCCCTGGATTGTCTCTCAGAACGCGCGTTAGAGATTGCGCTCGATGAATTTCTGCAGCTCACCTTTCGGCATCGCGCCGACGACGCGATCCACGAGCTTGCCATCCTTGAACATCATCAGCGTCGGAATGGAAGTCACGCCGTACTTCTGCGCGACCTGAGGATTGTCGTCGACATTCATCTTCGTGATCACAGCGCGACCCTGGTAGGACGGGGCGAGCTCTTCCACGAGCGGGCCGATGATCCGGCACGGGCCGCACCACGGCGCCCAGAAATCGACAAACGCCGGCTTTCCTGCCTGCAGGACCGTCTTGTCGAAGTCCTGATCGGTTACTTGCTGAATTCCGTTTGACTCTGCCATCTCGATCTCCTAACTCCGGTACTCCAATCCCCTGCTTTTGCGCCTTATTCCACCGCGGAATACGATCCTGCCGCGTCAGCTTACGCTGTATGATTCAGTGGCCTGATGCTTCGGCGCTTCTCGATTCCCCTCCTCGTCCTCGCTGCACTGCTGGCGGCTGAACCGCTGCTGCATTCTCACCCTCTACAACAAAACTCTGTTCCCGGCCCGTGCGCCGTGTGCGCTACCGGCGTCGGCCGGATGCCCCTGCCGGCTCCGGCGATCGCCGCACCTCGCCTGGTCGTCTACACGCTGACCGCACAGACCGTCAGTGTGCCGATCGTTCCGGTCGTCCTGAACGTTCCCGCGCGAGCGCCTCCCGTTTTGTAGCTGCCTTTTCTTTCAGCACACACAAAACAGGAGGTAATCATGGCCACTCGTGGTCAGCTCGTATCTTTGCTGATCGTCCTGCTTGTTCCGATTCCGATCGCGGCACAGACCATGGAACAGCGCGTCCAGCAGCTCGAAAAACGGCTCGACGATCTGAG
This sequence comes from Acidobacteriota bacterium, assembly GCA_030948915.1. Classification (GTDB taxonomy): domain Bacteria; phylum Acidobacteriota; class Thermoanaerobaculia; order Gp7-AA8; family Gp7-AA8; genus Gp7-AA10. The sequence continues at coordinate 939 of JALYZI010000180.1, read as the reverse complement.
CCAGCAGATGTCGGACGTCCGCCAGGAGCTGGATCGATTGAAAAGTTCACCTGCTGCTGCGCCCGAGGAAGATCTGACGAAGGTCGGAACGGTGCAGGCGGCTCCGACGTCGAAAGAGACACCGCCGGCGGGGCTGACCGATGTGCAGACGATCAATAACGTGCAGAATCCGGGCGCGTCGAAAGTTTTCAATCCCGACACCTCCGTCATCGGCAATTTCCTGGGCAAAGCCGGGCAGCCGAATAAGATCGAATTCGGCCCTGACGACTCGCGCCCGCCGATGCAACTCGACGAGATGGAAGTCGCTTTCCAGGCGTTCGTCGATCCGTATGCAAAGGCGAATGTTTTTCTGTCGATCACGCCGGCAGGAATCGACGTCGAAGAGGGCTACGCCACGTTCGTAACACTCCCCTACGACCTAAGCGCGAAGGTCGGAAAGTTCAAGGCGAATTTCGGCAAGGACAACACGTGGCACACGCACATCCGTCCGTGGGCCGATCAGCCACTCGTAATCCACAATCTCTTCGGCGACGAAGGCCTCAACGACTCCGGCATTTCGGTCAGCAAGACCTTCTCGAATCCTTGGAATGTCTATCTCGAAGGGACAGGCGAAGTGTTCAAGGGCGACGTTGCGAACGTGTTTCAGCGGCGCTCGCTGAATGATCTCTTCTACAACGCGCATCTCAAGGCGTTTCGCGACATCAGCGAGAACAGCAACATCGAAGTGGGAACGAGCTACTCGCGCGGTGCGCTCGCGGGCGCCAGCAGTGGGACGAATCAGTTCGCCGGCCTCGACGTCACGTATCGCTGGCGCCCACTCATGCAGGGTTTGTATTCATCGTTCATCGGCCGCCTCGAGGCGGTCACGAACAATCGCCCCGACGTCGACCATCACCTGAAAGGTTTCTACGCGTCGGCTGATCGTCAATTCGCGCGGCG
>JALYZI010000018.1 GCA_030948915.1 Acidobacteriota bacterium | reverse complement strand
CATTTGGCGGCGGCTGGAATGCCGGCGCTCCTATACAATGCCCGCTTCCTCGAGACTTTCTATGACCAGCCCGGCAGTCCAGCGAGACACGTCGGCACGGAGCGATGTTGCGCTCTATGCGCTGCTCGAGTTGTCGAAAGCCCTCAGCTCGGAATTCGACCTCGAAAAACTCCTCGCCGTCATCGTCGAGAAAGCATCGGCAGTCGTCGAAGCCGAGCGCACGCGGATCGTTCTGTACGACGCAGTGCCCGCCGAGGCCGATCGCAATCTGACGAACACCGGCACCGTTCTCCGCGCCCCTGTCATCGACTCCCACGGCAAGATCCTCGGCATCATCGAGAGCGTGAACAAGACCACGCAATCGAGCTTCGATGCCCACGACGAATCGCTCATGCACGCGCTCGCGACGCATGTTGCAGTCGCCATCGAGCGCGCCCGCACGACCGAGCTGCATCTCGACAATCAACGTTACGAGCAGTCCCTCCGCCTCGCCAGCGAGATCCAGATGCGAATGCTGCCCAGCGGCACGGTCTCGCTTCCCGACAACGCGCCCTTCGCGATCCATGCGTTCATCCGCCCGGCCAGACAGGTCGGCGGCGATCTCTACGATTTCTCGTGGAGCGACGATCGCCTTTTCTTCTGCATCGGCGATGTCACCGGCAAGGGCGTCGGCGCCGCCCTGGTGATGGCGATGACCAAGACACTCCTCCGCGCGCACGCGGTATTTCAGGATGATCCGGCGCAAGTGCTGTCGGCCGTCAACGCACGTTTGTACGAAGAAACCGATCCGGCGATGTTCGTCACCGCTTTCTGCGGATTCCTCGATCTGCGCGACGGGCGACTGCGCTACAGCAACGCCGGACACGAGCCGCCGTTTGTCAGGTCGGAACGAGCAGTCGATCGCCTCCAGTCGAAAGCCGGATTGCCGCTCGGCGTCCTTCGATCCTTTAACTATGTCGTCGAGGAAACGCTGCTGAAGCCCGGTGATTCGCTCCTGCTCTACACCGACGGCGTCACCGACGCTTCGAATCGCGCCGAAGAGCTGTTTTCGGCGGTGAGATTGCGTGAGGTAATCGAGCGGTGCGCCGATTCTGAGCCGTCATCGATCGTCTCCGACGTCGCAGCGAGCGTCGATCGGTTCGCGGAAGGAACCGCGCAGGCGGACGACATCGCGATGCTGTGTGTGCAGTACTACGGCGACGAGCGTCCGGTCGAAATGGCGGAAACGTTCCGGCGCGACATCGCCGAGCTGGAAGAGGTCTTCGATCTCATCGGACGATTCTTTGCGTCGACGGATGTGGACGATGCGACGCGATACGCCGTCGAGCTGGCCGCGGAAGAAATCTTCACGAATCTGCTGCGGCACAACCCGGCGGGCGGCGATCAGATCGAGATCCGACTGCGGCTGGATGGCGACGACATCGCGCTCAGCCTCACCGATTTCAACGCGCCGCCGTTCGATGTCCGCTCGGACGCGCCTGCGGTCGAGGTCGACCGGCCGCTCGAGGAGCGGACGCCCGGCGGGCTGGGACTCTTCCTCGTGAAGTCGATGATGGATAGAGTGTCGTACCACCATGAGAACGGGAATGGCACCGTGACGCTCTACAAGAGAAGAAAGTCCTGAGTCCTGAGTCCTGAGGGGAGGGCGTGGCTCAGGACTCAGCACTCAGGACTCAGGACTAAGGTTATGTTCGACATTCGCGAAGGCACCAACAAGGAGTTGATTCTCGCGGGCCGTTTCGACGCTTCGCAGGTCGAGCGCGCGCGGGGGGTCTTCCTGTCGCTCAGCGAGGGGAAGATCGTCGATTTCGCGCAGCTCGATTACATCTCCAGTGCCGGCCTGGGCGTTCTGCTGGCAGCGCAAAAGCGGCTGTCGCAGCGCGGGCAGTCGCTCAAGCTCATCAATGTCAATCATCACATCAGGGACGTTTTCCGCTTCTCCGGATTCGATCAGATCTTCGAGATCGCGTGAGGCAACCAACTTTTCCGCACGTGAGTTGTATTTGATGGAAGAGGAAGAACTGGACAGGATCGCAGTCGAGCAATGCCTGCATGGCGATCTCGACGCGTTTGGCTCGCTGATTGAGCGGTACCAGCGGCCGGTTTTCAATACCGTGCTGCACATGGTCGGCGACCCTGAGGACGCGCGGGAAGTCTGCCAGCAGGCGTTCATGAAGGCGTTCGAGCACCTGGCCAGTTACGACCGGCAGCGAAAGTTTTTCAGTTGGATCTATCGGGTAGCCGTCAATGAATCGATCAATCATCTCAAAGCTCGCCGGCCGCACGAAGCGCTCAACGATTCGATCCCGCATCCTCGCGCGAATCCTGCTGAGCAATTCGAAGAGCTTGAAGAGTGGACCCATCTTCACGAAGCAATCATGAATCTCGATTCCAACTATCGCGCCGTCATCATCCTTCGACACTTCGTCCATTTTTCCTACAACGAGATCTCCGACATTCTCAATGTGCCCGAGAAAACGGTGAAGTCGCGCCTCTTCACTGCCCGGCAGCAGTTGCGAGAGGCGCTGGAGGCAAAAGGTCATGGCAATTAGTGATGAGGACCTGGTGCGGCAGCTCGAAGCCGTTCCGCAGGTCCAGCCGCCGGAGATGAAGAGCGCGATTCTCGCGAGATTGAGGGCCCCTCGCCCGGCGAAGCGCCAAATGAGAGGCGTGTTGATCGGCCTTGCGTGGGCCGCCGCGATCGTGATCGTCGTCGGTATCGCGCTCGAGCGCCAGTCGCTGCCGTGGCAGCACGTCTCCGCCACGATCGCGCCGCCTGTCGACACGTGGCGGATTGTCGCGCGCGCTGCTGCTCCCGAGGAAGCGAAGCTGGTCATTCGACGCAGCGGCGACAAATTCGCGATCCAGCCGACCGCCGTCACCAGCGAGCCGATCTCGGTCGCCTGGGACCAGAAGAAGCTCGAGATGGCGGATGTCGTTTCCGACCCGGAAGTTGTCATTCTCCAGCGGAAGAGCGGAGCGTCCGGCTCCGCAGTGATTCAACTCAACGTTGGCGGCCGTGAAGTGTTGCGAACGGCGGTTTCGCTCGACTGACCAACTTTCTCCTCGCAACAGGAGTATTGCCGTTAAACGAAGGAGGCTCCATGAGCAGTGAGAATAGAAAAAAGGTTCTCTTCGGATTTGGTGCGTTGGTGGTCATTCTCGTAGCGGCGATCCTGATATGGCCGTCCAATTTCCGGAAAGAGGATGCGTCCGGCGCCATCGGTGAGGTGCAGAAGCATCGCGCTCCCCAGATCGCGAAGAGCGACGTGGTCCTCGGCAACGAGAGCGTGAAGCATCAGCAAAAGGTGCTCTACGCCGACTTCCTCGCCGACGGCGCGAAGCTGAAAGCGCTCGGCGCGCGGCCCGACGCCGCGCAGCTCAGCGCGTTCGCGCTGGAGCTCGGCACGCGTTACCGCAATGAGGCGACTGAGGCGCTCGCGGCGGAGGAAATGGCAGCGCGCGGCAATCCGGCGCAGGCGAAGATGGAGGCCGAGATCACCGAGTTGCAGGCGTTCGTTCGGAGTCATGAGACGCTGTCGGACACCGACATGCAGCAGCTCAACCTCAAGCTTGCTCACCTCGGCGAAGCGATGAATGTGCGCATGTCGCACACGCTCGATCAGTCGGGGGAAGAGTTGGCGGCGGCGGTCAAACAGCTCGCGTCGGCCAGGATGGAAAACGAATTCCTCGCAGTTGCAAAGCAGCTTCAGGACGTTGAATCGCAGCTCAGTTCGCGAGGCCTCTTCGCGATCTCGCTGGCCGATGAGATCCAGTACCTCAACGAGACGGAGATGAGCGCGCGGATCGTTTCCGCGAGACTCGGCGACCAGGAGATGGCGCATAGGCTCGGCCAGCGCGGCGAAGAGCTGATGGCGCGCGGCGTGCGCAACATCGAACAGGAATTCCAGCTGGAGTCCGAGATGGCGACGCGTTTCCGCGATATGGATGATCAGATCGCGCGAGCCAGCCGCATCGTCGGCGCGGAAGCGGGCATGGCTTCGCGCGAAAAGCTGGCGAAGACTCTCGGCGCGACCAGTCAGGCGCTCAGTGCACGCGAATCGGAATTCCGCGCGCGTGAGACCGCCGATCGTGCCGAAGAGTTGGCGGCTGTGCGGGCGCTCGACGCAAGCGTAGCCAGCAAAGTAGAACTGTTGAAGAGGCTCGAGGCGAGGCAGACGCCGTAGAGTTCGGAGGTGGGACGCCGGCGATCGCGCCGGCGTCTCGCCCTTTGCATGCGCGCGACGATCGCATCGCTTGCCTTCTGTTTCGCGCTCGCCGCTCAGGCGCAGCAACTCGATTCCCGCCGCACGCGCGACCTCGATCTCGTGTACTACGACAAAGCGCACGAGTACCTCTCCTACCATCTGGCGCGCTCGTTCGAAAACTCACTGGCCTTCGACAAGCGACTCTTCCACTACACGCCCTCCGAGCCGATCGTCATCCTGATGCAGGACTTCGGCGACTACGGACACGGCGGCACGTCGACCGTGCCGTGGAATTACATCAGCATCGGCATCGAGCCATTCGACTACGTGTACGACGTCATGCCGACGAACGAGCGGATGAACTGGCTGATGCATCACGAGCTGATTCACGTCGTGGCGACCGATAAGGCGGCCGACGGCGATCTCAGATTCCGAAAGCTCTTCCACGGCAAAGTCGCGCCGATCAAAGAGGAGCCGCTGTCGATGCTGTACAGCTATCTGGCGAGCCCGAGGTGGTATTCGCCGCGGTGGTTTCACGAGGGGATCGCTGTCTTTCTCGAGACCTGGATGGCGGGCGGCGTCGGACGCGCGCTGGGCGGTTATGACGAGATGGTGTTCCGCACGATGGTGCTCGAGAACGCGTACTTCTACGACATTGTCGGGCTGGAGTCGGAAGGCACCACCATCGATTTTCAGATCGGACAGAACTCGTATCTGTACGGCACGCGATTCATGAGCTACCTCGCGATGAAGTTCGGCCCCGAGAAAGTCGTCGCGTGGGTCGATCGCAGTCCGGGCAGCAAACGCTACTTCGCGTCGCAGTTCGAGAAAGTCTTCGGCACGCCGCTCGATGACGAATGGCAGCGCTGGATCGCGTGGGAAAGGGAGTGGCAGAAGAGCAATCTCGCGCGCATTCGCGAATATCCCGTCACACCGGAAACACGTATCAATCAGGAAATCCTCGGATCCGTTTCGCGCAGCTTCTACGATCGCGATCGGAAGCTCCTGTACGCCGCGATCAACCGTCCCGCCAGGCCGGCGCAGATCGTCGCGATCGACGTCGACAGCGGACATATGACGCCGCTGACCGACGTCGTCGCGCCCGCGCTCTACTTCGTGACATCGATGGCCTATGACGCGAAGGGCCGAAAAATTTTCTACACGACGAACAATTCGCGTGGATGGCGCGACCTCAATGAGCTCGATCTCGCGAGCGGGCGCCGCCGGCTCCTTCTCAAGAATTTCCGCACCGGCGATCTGGTGGTCAATCCTGCTGACCAGTCGATCTGGGGCATCCAGCATCACAACGGCCGCTCGACGCTGGTCGTCATTCCACCGCCGTACGACCACTGGCGGTCGGTGCTGACGCTCGAATACGGCCGCGACATCTTCGATCTCGACATTTCTCCTGACGGAAAAACGCTCAGCGCCTCGGCGATCGAGGTCAGCGGCCGCGAGCAACTGATCGCGCTGTCACTCGACGACAAACACGTGACGACGCTGCACGAGTTCGAGAACAACTCGCCGCTCAACTTCGTCTTTTCTCCCGACGGCCGCTACCTTTTCGGAACGTCATACTTCACCGGCGTCTCGAATGTTTTTCGCTACGACTTCCAGACGAAGAAGATGGAAGCGGTCAGCAACGTCGAGACTGGACTCTTTCGCCCGATTCCGATCTCGAACGATACGATGATCGCGTATCACTACTCCACGAAGGGATTCGCGCCGGTGCGCGTTCCGATTCAGGTCCGCGAAGACATCAGCGCCATCCAATATCTCGGCCAGCAAGTCGTCGAGAAGCATCCGATCGTGAAGGAGTGGAACGCCGGCTCGCCCGCGCGCGTGAACCTCGACGAGGTCACGACGTACACCGGTCCTTATCATCCGTTCGCGCGGGTGAGGCTGGGATCGTTTTATCCAATCGTCGAGGGTTACAAGAACACGGTCGCAGCCGGCTTGCGTTTCAATGCGTCCGATCCGTTAGGCCTGAAGGCGTTCGACCTGACGGCGGCCGTATCTCCTGGAAAAGAGCGATTGCATCTCAAGCTCGGCTACGACGGCGTTCCGTGGAGAGTCCGGCTCGGATTGAACGCCACCGACTTTTACGATCTGTTCGGACCGACGAAGGTCAGCCGAAAAGGTCGCGCTGCGTCGGTTGCCTATCATCGCTATCTGATCTACGAGCGGCCGCGGACATTCGAATACACATTGAGCAGCGCGTACTACGGCGGCCTCGACACGCTGCCCGATTATCAGAACATCCGCGCGCCGTTCCGCGAATACGAAACCGCTGCTGCGCGCTTTGATTTTCGCGATACGCGCAAGACGATTGGCGCTGTCGATGATGAGTATGGTTTCGAGTGGACGGCCACCAGCAGTGCGAATCACGTCGGCGGCAAATTCTTTCCGCGGTTTTATGGCACGTACGATCGCGGTTTTCTCCTGCCGCTCGATCATTCCTCGCTTTGGCTTCGCTCTGCGGCCGGGAAATCATTCGGCGATCGCGATAATCCCTTCGCGAACTTTTTCTTCGGCGCGTTCGGCAACAACTACATCGATTATCAGGAAGTGCGGCGCTATCGGGAGTTCTACAGTTTTCCGGGACTCGATCTGAACGCAGTCGGCGGCGTCGATTTCGGACGGTTAACCGGGGAGTGGCTCCTGCCGCCAATCCGCTTCCGCCGCGTCGGCGTTCCGTCGCTCTACACGAATTGGGCGCGCGTCGCACTGTTCTCGTCGCTTCTCTCCACGGACATCGGCAATCGCGCTCTACGGCAAACGATTCACGACATCGGCGCGCAGCTCGATTTCTCGCTGGTGATGTTCTCCAATCTCGAATCGACCTTCTCGGTGGGTTACGCTACTGCCGTGCAGAAGGGGAGAGACTCGCATGAGGTGATGGTCTCGCTGAAGCTTCTTCGATGACCGTTCTGGCATTTCTTCCCGTTTCGCTATTTCTGCTGGCGCTGCTGTATCTCGACAGCTTCAAGCTCGTGCGGCCGCGCGTGCTGATCGAGTTGATCGTCATTGGTTGTCTCGCCGCTGCTGCCAGCCTTCTCCTCAACTACTGGCTGCTGCGGCTCGGCGTCAGCCGCGACACGCTCACGCGCTACGCCGCGCCGGCCGTCGAGGAGATCCTGAAAGCGATTCCGATCATCGTGATGCTGCGCGATCGGCAGATCGGATTCCTCATCGACGCTGCCATCTGCGGATTCGCGGTCGGCACCGGCTTCGCGCTCGCCGAGAACTTGTATTTCGTTTCGTCGCTCGGCGCCGCGCCGCCTGCATTGTGGATCGTGCGCGGATTCGGCACCGCGATCATGCACGGCGGAACGACGGCGATCATGGCGATGATGGCCAAGGCGTTCGGAGCTAGGCTCGCGGCGGTCGGAATCGTGATCGCGTTCGCGCTGCATTCGCTGTTCAATCACTTCGTGCTGTCGCCTGCGATGTCGACGCTCGTGATCATCCTGGTGCTGCCACCACTGATGGTGCTCGTGTTCGCGCAGAGCGAGCGCCACGTGCGGCAGTGGCTCGGAACCGGATTCGATCTCGATGCCGATCTCCTGAAGGCGATGAACTCAGGTGAATTCGCCGACTCGGGCGCGGGGCGATATCTACAGTCGCTGCGCGAACACTTCGATGGCGCCGTGCTCGCCGACATGCTGTGCTATCTGCGTCTGCAGAGCGAGCTGTCGCTGCGCGTCAAGGGAATATTGATGTTGCGCGAGACCGGCTTCCCCGTGAAGAAGGATGCCGAGGTGAAAGAGAAACTGACCGAGTTGCGCTATCTGCGCGGCAGCATGGGCAAGATCGGCGAGCTGGCGCTCGCGCCGCTGCTGCGCGACGTCTGGCAGCTCCACATGTTGGAGTAGGGTCAGCTCTGACCCTACTTCCCGGCGATGCCGTCGATGATCGCTACGAATGTGTTGCGTACCGATATGTCGTCGAACGGAGTCGGCATGCCGCGGCGTTCCAGCAGCAACCGATCGCGAATCATGCCCTCGGCCGATCCCAGCAGCGCGGCGCTGAGGACGGTCGGATCGAGATCGCTGCGAAACGATCCGTCCTCCTGCCCGCGCCGAATCACTGACTGCACGAGCTGATAAAACTGGACGAATCCGCGCGACAGCGTGACTTCGCTCCCGCGAATGCGGCGTCCTTCGAAAAGAAAAAGCATCGCAATGTCGTGATCGCCACCGAACGCTTCGATCGTGGTGCCGAGGATGCCGAGAATGCAGTCGCGGGCGGGAGCGGCGGGCGGGATCTCCGAGCTGACCCGCGCGATCACCGTGGCCCATGACTCGTTGAAGATCGTCTCGAGCAATCCGGCTTTTCCGCCGAAGTAGCGTATCAACTGCGATTCCGAGCTGCCCGCCTCGCGCGCAATCGCGGCCGTCGACGTCTGCTCGTAGCCCAGTCGCGCGAAAAGCGTCTTCGCGGCATGCAGCAATCGCTCGCGAGATGCTGTGGTAGTAGTGCCACTAGTCATGTGTGAAGCGAATTGTACCGTTCCGTGCGTGGCGCTGCCGAGTGTGATCGATGAAGCCACCGTAACCCCCGCATTACAATCCTTCCACATGCCCATCGCATCCGGGACGATGCTCGGTCCGTACGAGGTCTGCGATCTGCTCGGGGCGGGCGGGATGGGGTCGGTCTACCGCGCGCGCGATCGCCGGCTCGATCGCGACGTCGCGCTCAAAGTCATCTCCGACGACATCGCGCAGGATCCGGGGATGCGATCGCGATTCGAGCGCGAAGCGAAAGCCATCGCGGCGTTGTCGCATCCGAACATCCTTTCGATTTTCGATTTCTCCAAAGATCATGATGTGTTGTACGCCGTCACGGAGCTGTTGCGCGGCGAGACGCTGCGCCGGCGCATGGATCGCGGAAAGGTGCCGTGGCGCGAGGCGGTCGACATCGCGCTCGCAATCTCCTCGGGACTCGCAGCAGCGCATGACCGCGGCGTTGTGCATCGCGATCTGAAACCCGAAAACATTTTTCTCACCAGCGACGGACACGTGAAGATCCTCGACTTCGGTCTCGCCACGCTGCGCAAACCGGCGAGCGATGACGAGAAGACGGAAATCCTCGCGACGAAGGCGGGGCAAGTGGTTGGAACGGTGCCGTACATGGCGCCGGAGCAGATCCGCGGCGGCAAGATCAACGCGCAGACCGATCTTTTTTCCCTCGGCAGCACGCTTTACGAAGCGCTGAGCGGACGCCGCCCGTTCCGCGGAGAGAACTCCCTCGCGACCATCGCCGCGATTCTCGACGATCGCCCGCCCGCACTCCCCGACGATGTTCCGTCGCGGGTCGCGAGCGCGATCATGCGCTGTCTCGAAAAGGATCCGGCCGCGCGCTTCGCATCGGCCTCCGAATTCCGCGAAGCTCTCAGTGGAGCAGCGCCGTCCGCGGCGGCAGTGCGTCCGCCGGATACGCGCGTGATCGTCCTCCCATTCCGCATGCTCCGCCGCGATGAGGAGGTCGACTTTCTCGCGTACTCGCTCCCCGACGCGATCGTCTCTTCGCTCGCCGGCATCAACTCGATGATCGTGCGGTCGTCGCTGGCGGCGCAGCGCTACGCCAGCGAGCCGCTCGACATCGCGCGCATCGCGACAGAGCAGGATGTCAACGCCATCCTCAGCGGATCGATCCTCTCGTTAGGCGGACGACTGCGCGTTTCCGCGCAGCTCGCGGAAGCGCCGTCGGGCACGGTCAAGTGGTCGCACAGCGCGGAGACCACTCTCGATGACATTTTCGGCCTGCAGGACGAGCTCACGCGAAAAATCGTTCGCACGCTTTCCGGTTCGGTGACCGAAAGCGATTCGAGCGCGCTTCGCAAGGACGTTCCGCGCAGCGCGCTCGGATATGAGTTCTTCCTGCGCGCCAATCAGCAGGCCCACGAGCCCGGTGGATGGCTGCTGGCGCGCGATCTCTACCGGCGTTCGGTGGAAGAGGATCCGAACTTCGCGCCGGCGTGGGCACGGCTCGGCCGAACGCTGTGGATCATGTCGAAATACACCGATGACCCGGAGGACAACCTCGCGTTGGCGCAACAGGCGTTGCAGCGTGCCATCGAGCTCAATCCCGACCTCTCGCTGGCACAGCGGTACTACGCCGAGCTGGAAGTCGAGCACGAACAGACCATCGATTCGCTGAGACGCCTGAAGGAGAGCGTACAGCGCCGGCCTAACAATCCAGACTTACGCGCTGCGCTGGGGAAGGCTCTGCGGTACAGCGGGCTGCTGCAGGAGTCGCTGGAGGAATTCCAGAAGGTACGCGAGCTCGATCAGAACATGGGGACCAGCATCGCGCACACGTACTTCATGATGGGCGATTACCCGAACGCCCAGCGTTCGATACACAGGGACATTTTCTACCTCGGCCCTTTGGTGATGGCGATGTTAGGCGCCGAGAAAGAAGCCATCAAGCAGTTGCGCGAAACGATGGAGCGCAATCCCGACCGTCAGTTTCGCGCGTATCACCAGGGACTTCTCGGAGCACTGGAGGGTGACCACGGGGCCGCGCGACGCGCAGGCAACATCATCGTCGAGCACAATCGCGATCCGGAGGCCCTCTTCTACGTCACGCGGTCGTTTGCGCGCATCGGCGACGTCGATCGCGCACTGGAACTGCTGGAGCGTCTCTCGCGCAGCTTCTTCTCGCCAGACACCTTCGAGCACGATCCGTGGCTCGAGCCGCTGCGCAGCTCGCCGCGCTTCGCGCAGATCTTGCGCGCCGCGAAGGACCGCCACGCAGAGGCCAAAGGCGTCTGGAGTCAGGGCACCGCAGTCCAAAGATAGAATCCCCTCATGCAATTGCTCCTCATGGTGCTCTTCGCGGCCACAATCCCGTGGCTGACGCCCTATCCCGGATCGAAACAAGTCGGCCAGACGAAAGTCTCCGACTTCGACGAGTACGCGATGCTGGTCGGTCCGCAGGGGTCCGCGCCGCTGCAGCTATCGGGTCGCGTCTCCAGCGTGAACTATCTCGATCCGGCCGATCGCTCCGGCCTCGAAGTGTTTCGCAATTATCAGGAGGCGCTCGCGAAGGTCGGATTCAAGACCCTCTTCACGTGCAAGGGCTACACGCAATGCGGCCGTCAGAAGCCGGTCAAATTCCTCGGCTACGTGCCTAACGGCGATGACGCTTCGTATCTCGCGGCGCAGAAGGACAACGTCTACGTCGCGCTGCATGTCGATCGCCACAACGCGATGATCGTCTCGGTCGAATCGAAAGGAATGCAGGGCGGACTCGTGAAAGTGACCGCCGAGCAGCTGGCGGGTGATCTGAAGACGCAGGGCCACGCCGCGCTGTACGGCATTCTGTTCGACACGAACAAATCGGACATCAAACCGGAGTCGGAGCCGGCGCTCACGCAGGTCGCGGCGCTGCTGCAGAAGAATCCGTCCATCAAGTTGTATGTCGTCGGGCACACCGACAACGTCGGCACGGTCGGCGCGAATGTCGATCTGTCGAAGCGACGCGCCGGCGCAGTCGTCGACGAGCTGGTGGTCAACTACCACATCGTTCCGGCGAGGCTCCAGCCCGAGGGTGTCGGACCATTCGCACCGGTCGCGCCTAACACCAGCGAGGACGGGCGCGCAAAGAACCGGCGCGTGGAGCTGGTCGCGCAGTAGTTCGCTCACGACCCCATGGACGATCGCTTCGAGATCATTTCGCGACTCGGTTCCGGATCGTTCGGCATCGTCTACGAGGCTTTCGATCGCTATCGCAATCGCGTCGTCGCGCTGAAGATGCTCGAGCGCGCGGTCCCCGATGCCGTCGCGCGATTCAAACGCGAGTTTCGCTACCTCGCGGAGCTGCGCCATCCGAACCTGGCCAGCCTTTACGAGCTCCTGGTTCTCGGCGACAAGTGGGCATTGTCGATGGAGCTGATCCGCGGATCGGAACTGCTCGAATACCTCGCGATCGCGGAGCTCCAGAACTCCTTACTCGAATCGCGGCAAACGGCGACGCAGCCGCTCGACGGCGACCAGACCTTGCGATTTCGGCGAAAGAAAAGGACCAGCGGAGTCAGCGAGATCTATTTCGACGACGTCCGCAACGCTTTCCGGCAGCTCGCGCTGGCGATCGCCGTTCTGCATCAACACGGCATCGTGCACCGCGACATCAAGCCGTCGAACATCATGATCACGTCCGAGGGGCGCGTCGTGCTGCTGGACTTCGGGCTGGTGGTCGAGATTGCGCGCGACGATTCCATCGATCGACAGACCGTCGTCGGCACGCCGGGGTACATGGCGCCCGAGCAGATCCGCGCATCGACGCCGACGGCAGCCGGGGATTGGTACGGCTTCGGCGTTCTCCTTTTTCAGGCGCTCACCGGACAAATGCCGTTCACCGCGCCATCGCCGCTCGACGTGATGGAGCTGCAGATCCACTCCGATCCGCCGTCGGCGGCAGAGATGCAGCGCGGCGCGCCGAACGATCTGACGTCGCTCGCGGACGATTGCATCCGCCGCGATCCGCTCGACCGCCCCTACGACTCCGAAGTTCTCCGCCGCCTCGGCCTCGACAAACCCGACCTGGGGCGCCCGGAACGCAGACGTGCGCGACGGGCCTCTCTCATCGGGCGAACGCAGGAAGTCCGCACGCTCCAATCGTGGATCAGCGACGGCGATACGAGTGTCATCGCGCTGCACGGCTCTTCCGGTGCGGGAAAGAGCGCGCTGCTCGGCGCCGTGCTCGATCGCGTGCGGACGGAAAGGAATGCGTTCATCGTCGGAGGCGCGTGTCAGCCGTGGGAATCGGTGCCTTTCAACGCCATCGATGTGATCGTCGACTCGCTCGCGCGTGCGCTGCGGCACGATCGTCCGCCGGCGGTCAACGAGGTGATGCGCCAGGCGGTGGCGGTCACGCAGCTTTTTCCGGCACTGCTGCCGGTGCGCTTTGGCGACGGCGGCGACGAGACGATCGTCATGCCGGCCACCGGCGAGAAGTTGATCGCGCGCGCGGCGTCGGAGCTTCGATCGATTCTTCTGGCGGCGGCCTGCGATCGTCCGCTGCTCCTCATTCTCGATAACGCGCAGTGGGGCGACTACCAGAGCGCGGAGGTTTTGTTGCGTCTGCTCGATCAAGGCGTGCGGCTCGTTCTCTGCTATCAATCGGAAGATCGCCGCTCGAGTCTCTTACTGCAGGCGCTGACGGGCCGAGGCGTGGCGATGCGCGAATTTCACGTGCGGGATCTTTCGCGCGTGGCGACGGCCTCGATCGTGAAGCGCGCGACCGGCCGCAGCGCGCCGCGTCTCATCGATCAGATCCATCGCGCGACCGGCGGAAATCCAGCGCTGGTCGAGATGGCCATCGAGTCGTTGACCAACAAGAGTGCGCGCGATCCGGCACTCCTTGCGTGGGCACTCGCCGGACGGCTTCAACATCTGTCGGCTTCGGCGCACCGCCTTTTCAGCTGGCTCCTCTCCTCGGATGGGACCGTGCGCGAGGAAGTGATCGCCGACGCGCTGGAGCTATTCGAAATCGATGACCCGCTGCGGACACTGCGCAGCAAGCGCCTCATTCGCGTGCGAAAGACCGGCGATCTGCGCGGCATCGATGTCTACCACCCGAAGATGCGCGAGGCCTTCGGGGGATGACCCCATCACAACTCCTTCGCGAAGATCAACTGGTCGTCGCCGGCGCGATAGAAATTGTGGACGGTTGCCTCGAGGCGATATCCATTGCGCTTGTAGAAGTTGATCGTCTGCGCGTAGCTCTCCTGCGATGAGGTTTCGATCAGCAGCAAGCGTCCGCCGCGACGGATGACATCCTCCTCCGCCGCGCGCAGGAGCAACCGGCCGAACCCGCGCTTCTGGGCCCGCGGATCGACGACGATCCAGTAGAGATCGAACGTTCCATCGGTGAGCGGAACCGGACCGTGGCATTCGTAGCCGGAGACTTCGCCGTTCGCGAGGACATTCACGATGTACTCGGGATCGCCGCCGAGAGCGTCATCGATGACTTCGAGCGCGATCGCGACTTCCTCCTCCGTGAAGTTGTGCGACGCGCGCAGCAGCGCTTCGATCTGCGGCCGATCGCCGGCATGCAGCCGCCGCACTTGCACTGCCGATCGAATATCGAATCCGGATGGACGGGACGTCAAGGGCGGCGATCCTAACATCTCGCCGCGGTATTTTCGACTAGGCGCGCTTGCGGCGCCGGTACTCAGTGAGCACAATGCCGACGACCCTCACCGCACCGATCACGAGTGACGACGCGATGCGGCTCAGGTCCAAGCCGCCCTGCGGCCGGGGCTTGGTGAGGATGTCGCCGGCGCGGATTCTGTGGGCTGACAGATGAAGGCAGGAATCGAGCTAACATCCGCCGATCATGCAGTGTCCGCAGTGTGGCCACCAGCAGTTGGCGACCGCCGAATGCGAGAGCTGCGGCATCGTCTTCAGCAAATGGAAACCGCATGAGGCCGTCGAGCGCAGCGAGCTGCCATCGCCGCTCGAAGCGCTCCTCGGCAGCGCGAATGTCCTCAAGCTGAACGAGAATCCGCGCGGACTCCTGGCGGTGCTCACCGGATGGGAAGTCGCGCGCGAATTCGACATCGTCGACTCGGTCGGTCGCGAAAAAGGATCGGTCGCCGAGCAGGGGAGAGGCCTGATCTCGTCGCTCGGCCGCACGTTCATGTCCTCGTGGCTCCCCGTACAATTTGCGGTTTACTCCTATCCGTCGCAGCAGCTCGCGATGACGCTGCACCGTCCGTTCTTCTGGCTGTTCTCCGAGATCACTGTTGAAGATGCCGGCGGCCGCCGCCTGGGATCGACGAAGCGGGGCTTCTCGATTCTGCGGAAGCGTTACGACCTGCGCGACGCTTCTGGAATGACATTCGCGACGATTGTGACGCCGCTGCTGCATCCGTGGACATTTCAAATCTTCGATCGCAGCGGACAGCAGCGCGCGGAGATCACCAAGCGGTGGGCCGGTGCGATGGCGGAGATCGTCACCGAGGCGCAGAGGTTCAAGATCGATTTCATGAATCATCCGTGGCCGCTCGCACAGCGCGCCGTGATTCTCGCGACCGCGCTGACCATCGATTTCGATGCGTTCGAATCGCGGTACCGGCATCACGATGACTAGCCGCCCGAAATCCCGCCACGGCGGCACCGATCGCGTGTCGACCAAAGCGAAACTCGCCGATGAGCTGAAAATCCTTGGCGAAGTACTCGTTCGCGCGCGCGAGAAAGCGGGGCTGAAGCAATCCGATGTCGCCGCGCGACTGGGTCTGCCGGCTTCGTATCTCTCGAAGATCGAGAATGGTACGCGTCGCCTCGACGTCATTGAGCTGGTTCAAATCGCGGAGGCGATGGATGCCGACGCGGCCGCAATTGTTCGCGAGCTGCGGAACAGAATGGCGACTCCGGCGTCATCCATTAGATGATGCCATTTGCATTCGCGCTTCTGCTTTCTCTCGCCACCGATCTCACTTCCGCTGTCGATCAGGCCGCGGCACAGGGAAAATTCTCCGGCGTCGTGCTCCTCGCCGAAAACGGCAAGCCGATTCTGACGAAGGCCTGGGGCTTCGCCGACGCTGCGAAAAAGATCCCGAACAAGACCGACACGAAATTCAACCTCGGGTCGATCAACAAGATCTTCACGCAGGTCGCCATCGGACAGCTCGCGGCGGCCGGCAAGCTCTCGCTCGACGACACCGTCCGCAAACATCTTCCCGATTACCCATCTCCGGTCGCCGACAAGATCACGATCCAACAGTTGATCGAGCATAAATCGGGACTCGGAGATATCTTCGGCCCCGAATATCTCGCGGCGCCGCCGTCGTCGATTAGAAAGCTCTCTGATTACCTGCCGTTGTTCGTCAACAAGCCGCTGGAATTCGAGCCGGGCAACGATCAGCGCTACTCCAACGCGGGCTACATCGTCCTCGGCCTCATCATCGAACGCGAGTCGGGGCAGACGTATTACGACTACGTTCGTGATCACATCTTCAAGCCGGCGGGCATGAAGGACACCGATTCGTTCGCGTTGGATGCGAAGGTCGCCAATCGCGCGACGGCGATCACCAAGCGGGGCGACGCGGAGCTTCCCGGACGCGGCAGCTCTGCCGGCGGCGGATATTCGACGGCCGCAGATCTCCTTCGATTCGCGCAAGCACTGCGCTCCGAAAAACTGTTGCCGAAGAAATTGACGGACTGGGTTTTTCGCAACAACGAGAAACGCAGCCTCGGCGTGGCCGGCGGATCGCCGGGTGTGAATGCAGTCCTGCTGATGGGATCGCCGTACACGCTGGCGGTGCTCTCGAACTTCGATCCGCCGTCGGCTGAGGAGATTGCGAGAGTCGCGAGGCCGCTGATGGGATTGCCGGCGATGCAGCAGCGTCGCGCCGCGCAATCGGAGCCCGACGAAGTCCTCATCAGTGGACCGGTCGACATTCCGATGACGTTCGCCGGTCACGTGCCGGTGATCGAGGCGAAGATCAACGGCAAGGGCCCGTATCGTTTCGAAGTCGACAGCGGATTTGGTGGAAATGTTGCGATCGGCGCGGCGCTGGCGCAACAACTCGCGCTGCCGGTGGTGGGCGAGATCATGGCCGGCGATCCGACCGGGCGAAATCCGAGACGTGTGCGCATGATGCGAGCGGAATCGATTGACGTCGATGCCGCGCATTTCGGTGGCGTCGATGTGTCGGAGAGCCTGCGCACTCGCGATGTGGACGGCATCATCGGTCTCGGTCTCTTTCGTTCGCTTCTCGTGACGTTCGATTATCCGAAGGGCCGTTTTCAACTGAAGGGCGGAGCGCTTCCATCGGATGCGATGGCGTACACTGCGGAGCACGGCGTGCCGGCGATCGACGTCGATGTCAACGGCCAGAAATTCAAGGCCGATCTCGACAGCGGAAGTCCCGCCGAGCTGACGCTGCCAAAGAGCGTCGCGAAATCGCTGACGCTGGCATCGGAGCCGGTGGTCGTCGGCCGTGGAA
>JALYZI010000179.1 GCA_030948915.1 Acidobacteriota bacterium | reverse complement strand
GCCCGACGCCTGACGCCTGACACCTGGAGAAAAACATGTCCGTTACCCTTCATCAGCTTCTCAAGACCATGGTCGAACGCGGAGGTTCGGACCTTCACATCACGACCAATTCGCCTCCGCAGATCCGCATCGACGGCAAGCTGACGGCGCTCGATATGCCGCCGCTGGCCGCTCCCGAGACGAAGCAGCTCGCGTACTCCGTGCTGACCGACGCGCAGAAGCATCGCTTCGAAGAGAATCTCGAGCTCGACATTTCCTTCGGCATCAAGGGTCTGGCGCGCTTCCGCGCGAACATCTTCAATCAGCGCGGCGCAACGGCGGCCGTCTACCGGCAGATCCCGTACGAGATCCTGACGTTCAAAGAGCTCGGACTTCCGGGCGTCGTCGAAGAGATCTGCGATCGCCCGCGCGGTCTCGTTCTGGTCACCGGGCCGACCGGATCGGGAAAATCGACGACGCTGGCCGCGATGATCGACAAGATCAATCGCGAGCGGCACGAGCACATCATCACGATCGAAGATCCGGTGGAGTTTCTCCACGCCCACAAGAACTGCATCGTCAATCAGCGCGAGCTGCACGCCGACACGCACTCGTTCGCGAACTCACTCAAGTCAGCGCTGCGTCAGGATCCGGACGTGGTGCTCATCGGTGAGATGCGCGACCTCGAGACGATCGAGTCCGCTCTCCGCATCGCGGAGACAGGCCACTTGACGTTCGGCACGCTGCACACCAACTCGGCAGCGCAGACCATCAACCGTATCGTCGACGTCTTCCCCGCGCACCAGCAGCCGCAGATCCGCGCGCAGCTGTCGTTCGTTCTGGAAGGCATCATGTGCCAGGCGCTTCTTCCGAAAGCGAACGGCAAGGGACGCGTGATGGCAATGGAGATCCTTGTCCCGAACGCCGCAATTCGTAACCTCATTCGTGAAGATAAAGTGCACCAGATTTACTCGATGATGCAGACCGGACAGACCAAATACGGAATGCAGACGTTCAATCAGTCTCTGGCGACGCTGTACTTCAAGAAACAGATTTCGATCCAGACGGCACTGGCGCGCTCGTCCAATCCGGACGAGCTGCAGGAGATGATCTCGCGCGGTGCGGGTGCGCTCCAGCCGCAGGGCACCGCCCAGCCGATCGGCGCGTCGCGGGGTAGTCGTACTGCATAATAGATAGAGCCGACGGAGGGCATCATGCCGACTTTTGAATGGAAGGGAACACGGGGCGGGCAGGCACAGAGTGGGGTTCTCACCGCCGATTCGAAGATCGCCGCCGAAGCAATGCTGCGGCGTCAGCGCATTGAGGCTCCTTCGATCAAGGAGAAGGGCAAAGAGATCGCGATCCCGAAGTTCGGCGGCGGTGTGCCGCCGCAACTGGTGGCGATTTTCACGCGGCAATTCTCAGTCATGATCGACGCCGGTCTTCCGCTCGTGCAGTGCCTCGAGATCCTCGGTTCGCAGCAGGACAACAAGAGCATGAAGCGGGCGCTGCTGCAGATCCGCCAGGACGTGGAATCGGGCTCGAATCTCGCCGACTCGATGCGCAAGCACCCCAAGATCTTCAACGACCTCTACACCAACATGGTGGCGGCCGGCGAAGCGGGCGGTATTCTCGACACGATCCTTCAGCGTCTCGCGCAGTACATCGAAAAAGCGGTCAAGCTGAACAGCCAGGTCAAGGCGGCGATGATCTATCCGGTCGCCGTCATCTCGATCGCCTGCATCGTCGTGGCGGTCATTTTGTGGAAGGTCATCCCGGTGTTCGCAGCCCTCTTCAAAGGACTGGGCGCGACGCTTCCGATGCCGACCGTCATCGTCATCGCGCTTTCGAACTTCATCGCCGACTTCTGGTGGCTGATCGGCATCATCATCGTCGGCACCGTTTATTCTCTGCGGAAGTATCATGCGACCTATAAGGGCAAGCGCGTCATCGACGGGACGCTGCTCAAGATGCCGATCCTCGGGATGCTCCTCAGAAAGATCGCAGTGGCGCGTTTCTGCCGCACGCTTTCGACGCTGACGGCTTCCGGCGTCCCCATTCTCGACGGACTGCAGATCACCGCGCGCACGGCCGGCAACGCCATCATCGAAGATGCCATCATGGCGACGCGCAAATCGGTCGAAGAAGGCAAGACCATCAGCGAGCCGCTCGGCGACACCGACGTGTTCCCCTCGATGGTCGTGCAGATGATCGCGGTCGGCGAGCAGACCGGCGCCCTCGACACGATGCTGTCGAAGATCGCCGACTTTTACGAAGATGAAGTCGACAACGCGGTGGCCGGCCTCATGAAGCTCCTCGAGCCGGTGCTCATCGCCTTCCTCGGCGTCGCCATCGGCGGCATCGTCATCGCGATGTACATGCCGATGTTCACGCTGATCGGACAAATCGGTTAAAAGCAGATGTCAGGCGTCGGG
>JALYZI010000178.1 GCA_030948915.1 Acidobacteriota bacterium | reverse complement strand
GCGCCGGCGAGATTGCCGGCGCGCCACAACGATGACGCTTCGCTTCACTTCTTGCGGGTGTAGTTGATCTCCATCATCTTGAACATCTTGCCGTCGGGGGCAGGCGCCCACATCTCCATCGTGTGATGGTTGTTATCCGCCACGGTCACCGTTGACTTCATCGCCACCGATTTTCCGGTCATCGGATCGTCCATCGTGGAGTTGAACTCGAACGTCTTGCCGCTGGCGTCGGCGGTGCCGGCCGACTGCATCATCGAGGTCGACATGGTGTCCATCCAGGTGCCGACGTACTGCTTCTTCATGTTGTCGTAGCCGGTGTATCCGATGCCGCTGAATGGCATGCCCATGAAGCTGCCATTGAAAGTCTCCTGCACCCAACGGCCACCGAGCACCATTTTGTTCTCGGAAGTTCCATTGGATACCTGCGCCGGCGCGCCGGGTTGCGCGTACATCTTCACGGTCGCGCTCCACTTGCCGACCATCCCCGCGAGTTTCTTGTGCATTTCGCCGGGCGCGGCGGCCTTCATCATCGAGTCCATCGCCGCCTTTTCTTCGGGCGACATCTGTTTTGAGTGATCCTGCGCGAGTGTCGCCATCGACGACAGAAGAATCGCGCACGCTCCGAGATAAACCTTGAGCCTCATGTGCTCCTCCTTGTTTTTACCGAATTGGACGCGCGGATTGTATCGCAGGCGGATGCTGCGCGAGGTGCATCTCTACGTATTGTGGATCCCACGGCCGGCTGATCACGCACGAGTTGATGCCGCCGACTCCCATGCTCAGCTTGCCGCTGTATCCGGAAGGGACTTCGCAGCCGTCGGCCTGAACGAATTTCGCGGTGTGCACCTTCACATCGGCATGCAACTCGCCCTCGGTCAACACCATGGGATAAAGCCGGCCCTTCGCCATGCCGAGGTGTTGGGCGGTCAGCTCCCAGCCCCCGCCGACGGACATGCCGTGGCCGAACGTCCCTTTGCGCGCAGTGAAAATCACGTCGGGATTGAGCAGCTCGAGCGAATGCGCGATCTCGGTGGCATCGCCAGGTGTTGCCGTCGCGTGCATGTCCCACGTTGTGACGTCAGCCGCTTGCACACCTTTCATTGCGGCCTTGATCGCGAGCTGCGGCCCGCCTTTTGACGGCGTGATGATGTGATGCGCGTCCGACGACGTTCCGACGCCGACGATCTCCATTCCGAGCGGACGGAATCCGTGCGCCATCATCGCCTCGGCATCGGCAACGATCCACACGCACGCGCCGCCCGCGACATGTGTTCCTTTGAGCGCAGTCAGCGGCCGCGAGACGCCGGCGTCGGCGGAGAGAACGTTCGCGTTGTAGAACGCGGAGATGACCAACGGGTTGGGTGGGGGATCGGTCATGCCGATGACGACCGCTGTCGCGTCGCCGAGGTGGATGGCGTCGATGGCCATCTTGGCGGCGACGCCGAACGAGGCGCACGCCGCCACCGGAGCGAACGCCGGCCCGACGATCTTTCCGATCATCGAGATCTGCGCGGCCGGAATGTTCGCGATGTTCCAGAGGAGATTCGGCGAGACGCTGGCCCACGGCTCGTCGGGACATCCCCATTTTTTGTTGAGCGCGCGGATCCTGTTGAGCTTCTGGCGGATCGTCGTCAGCTTCGCCGATCCTGAGGACGGCGGGACAGCTTCGCCCTGAATCGCGGCCGCTTCGAGCAGGTATTGCTGCAGGCCGTCGCTTTTGGCGGCCCAGAATTCTTCCCAGGCGTACTTTGCTTCGATCCATTCTTCAGAGCCGATCGGAAAATTGTCGGGCTCGGGCGGAGCGGCCGGATCGATGTCGCCATCGAGATGCGCCCGCAGCGCCGAGCATCGCTCGGTCGCGCTCCAGAATTCATTCCAGCGCCGCAGTGCGCGTTCGTGTCGCAGCGCTTCTTCCTGCGTGACAGTGATGTCGCCGATGCCTGTGCCGACGTAGACGTGACACCGGGTCTTGAGAGACTGCAGATACGTTTCGATTCCGGGATTTTGACTGAGGGATTGAATGAAGGCACCCATCGCGAATTTCGCCATCGGGCCCATCTTGTCGGCGAGCTGCGCATACTTTGCGGGCGGGAATCGCTCGTCGAACCAGTCGTGATATGTTGCGAAATCGAACTCGGGTTCACCAACAAGAAAATTTGACTGGCCGTAACCTCGAAAGGGTGTCAACCAGCTGTCTGCCTGCTCGAGGTTGCGTTCGAAGGCTTCGATGTTGGGGGATTTGGGGGCCACAACGCCCCAGCCGAAAATGCCGACGCGCTTGCGGTCCGCCATGGCAGATCGGCATTGTATCGAATCCTGTCAGGGAAATTGCATCGCTTCAGCATTCGGGTTGCACGAGATGAAAACCATTCTCCTGCTGTTGTTCGTCGCGCTTTTGCCGGTCGCGTGTGCGCGCCACAAAGGCGGTCCCGGCGCGTCGCAGTCGACGACGCAGACGATCGCTCCGGCCTCCCCGCAGCCGACCGGGCCCGACACCAGCGGGACTGACGCCATGACGCAAACGGTATTGGTCGACGACAGCCGTTCCGAATCCGATGGAATGGCGAGCGCCTCCACGACCCCGCCGGCGAAGAAGCCCGTTACTAAGACCCCCGCGAAGAAGAAGAACAAGAAATAGTGGACGGTGGCCGGTGGCCGGTCATAGAGTCAACCGGCAAGGCAACCGGCAACCGGCAACCGGCAACCGGCAACCGGCCACCGGCCACCCATGAACCTCTACGAACCGCTGCTCGAGCGCGATGAGAGCGGAATTCGCACCGCCATCGGGGAGTTTCGGCGCAGTCACACTTCAGCGGAGTTGTTCGCGGCCATCGCGCGATTCGCGGTCCTCGCTTACGCACCTTCACAACACGCCAAGCACGCCGTCATCTCCTGCCGCTCCGCGTGGGAGATTCGAGACGATCTCGGCGATCGCTTTGATGATGTGATCACCGAATGCGCGATTTATGCGGCGGGCAGCCGTCAGCCGTGGAGCGAGCCGCCGTTCACCGATCCGCCGGCGATCGACGCCGATCAGCGCGGCGACATCGATGAGTTGCGCGACTGTGTGGCGACCGGCGATCGTCTTCGCGCCGAACGCTGGCTCGCGAAACGTTATCGCGATTCCGATTTCTCTCGCGACTACTTCGCCGTCGCCTCCGACGACTACGAAGACCTCGGCCACAAATTGATCGTCGCCGTGACGGCGTGGAAACTTGCGTCGATCTTCGGAGAACAGGGTGCCTACGCGTCACTGCGCATCGGAATCCGGGAGATGACCGCCTATCGCGGCAGCTCGAAGCCGCCGGGCGGCGATGTGGTGGCCAACATGATCGCGAAGCGCGGCGACATCGAAAGCGCGCACGCGGTGTTTCACCACGACGCCGCGCGCGAGGCAGAGGGGCGCAGTGTGGTGGCGCGCGCCCCCGCGCGCCGGGCGGGCGGGGCGCCCGTCTACCGTCTCGCGCGCGACTACGGCGCGTATCTCAAGTCGTTCAGCGTCGCGAACCGCCTCGGCGACGATCGCATCATCGCCGCCGCGAAGTACAACCTCGATCATGCAACATCGTTTGAAGAATTTTCTTTCGCTTAGCGCGCTGCTGTTGACCGCCTGCGCGTCGACCATGTCGAGCGCGATCGATCGTGCTGCCGGAGCCCTCGAGCTTCGCAACGCGATCTGGGGAATCGACGTGCAGGGCGACAACGGTCGCGTGCTCTACGAGCGCAATGCGCACACGCTGCTGATGCCGGCTTCCAACCGCAAGTTGTTCGCAGCTTCGACCGCCATCAACTGCCTCGGCCTCGATCATCGCTTCGCGACCGAGCTCTGGCTCGACGGAAACAATGTCGTGATCCGCGGCACCGGCGATCCCTCGCTGGGCGGGCGGTGGGCTTTCGATCGCGATGCGGTGTTCGCCACGTTCGTCGACGCGCTGCGAGGCCGAGGAGTGCAATACGTCGATGATGTGATTGCGGATCCGTCGTTGTTTGATCGCAACACCATCCCGGGCAGCTGGAAAGTC
Organism: Acidobacteriota bacterium; assembly: GCA_030948915.1. GTDB lineage: Bacteria > Acidobacteriota > Thermoanaerobaculia > Gp7-AA8 > Gp7-AA8 > Gp7-AA10. Next base: position 7,365 of record JALYZI010000178.1, on the reverse strand, counting down.
GGAAACCTCGGCACCGATTACGCCGCGCCGGTCGATGCGCTCGCGTACAACGAGAACGTCGTCGGCGTCATCGTCGAGCATTGCGAACAGCCGGTGGTCACGACCGATCCGTCATTCGTTCCGGCGACGGCGCACGTCGCGTGCGGAACGGCCGATTTGGACGTCCGCTCCGATCCGAACAACGCATTGACGATCGACGGAGTGATGACGTCGCGCTCGACGGATCTCGTCGCGGTCGGCGATCCGGCGCTTTACGCCGCACAAGCGTTTCGCGATGCGCTCCGCAACGCGAAGATCGCCGTGCGAGGAACGACGCGGGTGAATGCGACGCCACGCGCGTGGCAGGAACGGATCGCGATCATCGAATCGCCGCCGCTGTTTCTTCTTCTGGCCGTGATGTTGAAGCACAGCCAGAATCTGTACGCCGAGATGCTTTTCAAATCGACCGCCGGAACGTATCGCGGTGCCGAAGATCTCGAACGTGAATTTCTGACGCGCGAACTCGGGATCGACGGAAAGGAATTCCGCTTCGTGGACGGATGTGGACTCTCGTCCGATGATCTCGTCTCGCCGGCCGCGATCGTTTCGCTGCTTCGCTGGATGAATGCGCCGCCCCGTCGCGGCATCTTCTGGAGCATTCTCGCGACTCCCGGCGAGCCGGGAACGATGCGGTTGCGTCTTGTCCCGCTGGCGGCGCGGCTGCGTGGAAAAACCGGGACGATTGCCGGCGTCAACGCGCTGAGCGGCATTCTCGCCGGGACGCACGGCGGCTATCGTTACTTTTCGGTTGTTCTGAATCACCACATCGCGGATTCGCCGCTGGCAACGCGCGCGATCGACGCGATCGTGAACGCGATCGCCGATTTCTAGTCGCTGACCAGCATCGACACTTCGGTCGCGATTCGCCGCAGCTGCCGCACCTGCGTGGGATCCATGTTGAGACGCCGCTTGACCGCGGCCTCGAAGCAGAGGTCGTTGTACTCGTACGGATCGCCATCAGCGAGCGAGAGAAGATTATGGAGGCGGGATAGGTCAGCTGCGATTTCCGATAGGGACACCTTGGGCAATGGGAGATCTCCTTACACTGAAGGAGTGACGGAAATCAGGAAGTCCCTACCTCAAATAATGTGCAGCGACCTCAGCAATGGTCGGTTTCCCCCGATTCTGCGACGTACGTTCGATGGAGTCGCCGGCGCCGATGTCGCCTCCCTGCACCACCGCGAGGTAAAAACCCGACCGACCGCTGCGTAGAAACCGCTTGATGATGTCGTCGCGACCGAAGCGGATGCCGAGTTTGTAGCAGGGGAGGCGCGGCTGCGTCACCTCGAATTGCGCCGACCCGATCGAGAGCCGGTCGCCAATCCTCACTTCGGATTCGAGCAGGCCCTCGATCGTGAGGTTCTCGCCGAACCCGCCCCATGCGATTTCCGTGTCGGGCAGTTCGTCTCGCCAGAACGCGTAGTGTTCGCTCGGATAAACGTAGACGGCTTTTTCGATTCCGTCGTGCACCGAGAGGTCGGATTGCGCATCGCCTTCGAGATTGGTTTGGTTGACCCGCACCCGGCCTTGCTTCGGACTCTTCCAGATCGATGTGCGCACGATCCGGCCATGCGATTCGACGTCGCGCGGAAGACCAACATTCACAGACAGGAGTTTCACAGCAGGTCGGTGTCGAAGAGAGTATACGCGGTGGAATAGACAAGCCGACTTGTCACGTTCGATTGTAAAGTCGGCTGGCGATTATGCTCTACTTGACACCAGCCTAAAACGGGCCTATATTGAAGGGTATGAGAACACTCACTCAGCATATGGAACGGTTTCCGGATGAGGATTCTTGCCGCGCTTACCTCGCTGAACTGCGCTGGCAGGACGGTGTTCGCTGCCCGCGTTGTGCCTCCGAAAAGGTTCACAAGATCAATCGTCCGTGGACGTGGCAGTGCAAGCAATGCACTAAGAGCGGCTACAAGTTCACGCCTCTTGTAGGGACGATCTTTGAGAACACTAATTACCCTCTGCGGACGTGGTTTCAGGTCATCTATCTCATGTGCCAAAGCAAGAAGGGCATGAGCGCACTCCAGATCCACCGCACTATCGGCAGCGGCTCTTATCGCACGGCGTGGTACATGTGCCACCGTATTCGCGCTGCAATGGAAAATGAGAGCTTCGACAAACTCATGGGCACCGTCGAAGTAGACGAAACTTACGTCGGCGGGAAGGCGCACAACAAGCACGGCGGTAGCGGCGGTAGCCGTGGTGGCGGCAGGAGGGGTGGTCGCGGTCCGTCTTTTGGCAAAGTGACCGTTGTCGGCGCGATCGCCCGCAAAGGCAAAGTTATCGCGAAGGTTGTTGACGCGACGGATGCCAAAACACTGCAAGGCTTCGTTAATGAGGCAGTATCGGATCGCGTTGGGCTGGTCGCGACAGACGAGCACCGCAGCTACATGGGAATGCAGTTCCCGCATGAGTCCGTGGCGCATGCGCGCGGCGAGTACGTTCGCGGCGAAGTTCACACGGCGAGCATTGATTCGTTCTGGTCGTTGCTCAAGCGCGGCATTATGGGCAGCTATCACCAAGTGTCGCGCGCGTACCTGCCGCTTTACTTGGCGGAATTCAGCTTCCGGCACAACGCCCGAAAGGAACCGGACATGTTTGAACGCGTGATCCGCCAAGCATAATGCCCGCCGCGAGAAAGCGAGTAACGCGGATCGCGTCGGGACGGAAGAAAAAGAAGAAAAGGCGCCTAAAGCCGGTGAGCCTGCATCCGATGGACTTTGATACGGCAATGCGCGCGATTCTCGCAACAGTGAAGAAACCAAAGGCATGAGTTAGGAGGGCTTGTCGAAGCTCTCGTGAATCTCCGTTACTTTGTAGAGCGCGGGCTTTCCGTGCACCGTTTCCACCACCACGTCAGCCACAAAGACTCGCGTAAACGGATTCTCCGTGGCGAGCAGTGCGCCGGCCTTCACGGCCTCACTGCGAAAAACAACTTTGACTGGACGCGACGAAATAGATTCGATAACAGCGCGGTCACCAGTTGTACTAGCGGGATCGGCCTTGGCTTGCTCAAAGTACATTGCGACCTTGTCGTGCATCCCCGTCACCGGCTCCTTCATTTCTTCGATGTCGCGGCGCACTTTGTTCTGCGCGGCATTAGCCTCGGTCCAATTGATGGTGAAGGACTGATAAACGTTTCCGTTGATCGTCGTGTTGACGTTCATTTGGGACGCGTTGTCCTTCGCAACCGGCTCAACGATCTTGGCGAAATTTTCGAGTTCCAGTTTCGTTACGACTTCGGCAGGTTTCTCTTTGCGCTTGCCAGTCAGATATTCGTAGGCCGACTTGAGGTAGCCGCCGAATTGAATAATGGTGTTCGAGTCTTGGAGTAGCGGCAGCACCGCTCCGGCTGCAAGGGGTGCCATCGCATGCAGAACGGCGATAATGCTGCCGCTACGAATCTCCTGCACGTAGAGTTGAACTTCTTCGCTTCGCGGCACTGACACGGTGTCGCGCGTCTGAACAAAAAGTTCGAATTCATCCGCTAGTCCGCGAAAGCTTTTTACGAAATCATCGAGAGCGACGGGGTCTTCGTTTTTAATTTCGACGGTGAGCCTGATGTCGTCTGGCATGCTTAGTAGTGACCGAATCGCCATCTTTGCTACCCCATATCAGACCATGCCGTGCATTGCGGTCATAGTTTCGCGTCTGGCAGGCGCGGCGAGATCGTCTCTATTCTGGATGGCGCGAAATGAATTTCGGTCCTTGCGTTTTTGATCAGGAACGCGTTGGCGGCAAACACGGTGTCCGCTTGGCGAATGATCGTAGCGGCGTAGTGTTCAGTAGGAACATTTTTGCCAGCGACCGAAAAGACAAGCTCAAAAACTTCGGGACATAAGTCCAGCGAGAACCGGACGTCCGGCACTCCGTTGCGTCCCTGGAAGTGCAGTGTGCGCTCGGGAAATCGGTACGTGAAAAGGTCGAATCCCTGCGGGATGTCATGGTAAAGCGTCGTTGCTTCCTCGCCCTGTTTGGTGCCAGTAGGAACGCAGTCAATATTGTCTTGCTGCAACACGCCGCCGAATTGTCGAATTCTTACCCTCGCGTCGAGTATAGACTCCACGCCAGTATTGAGAAGCCAAACACGCTGGTAATCGACGGTGCCTTCGTCTGATACGTAAAAACGCTGCGAGCGGCGAGGATGGTCGTTCAGAACAACGTATTGTGCCTGTGTCTTGCGATGTTCAACGGCCCAAGCTCTGACGGATGCAACGAAGAAGCAAACGACGCCAAGCCACAGGAACGGGCGCAGCGACGACGCGAGCCAAGGAAAGACTGCGGCTAGGACTACAAACACGATGCCCCCGCCTCCGCTCCATTTCGCGACTGCGTCCGAAGCGATGTCGTCCGCGAACGCCCGATATACGGACTTACCCAAGCACGCCGGAGCATATGCTCGCTACCGTCTGGTGTCAAGTAGAGCATAATCGCCAGTCGGCTTGACACGCGATGAAGTTGAGAAATCGGGTACGCGAGTTCCGGGCGGAGCGCGGTTGGACCCAGCAGGAGCTGGCGGAGAGAGTGGGTGTATCGCGGCAGAGCATCAACTCGATCGAATGCGAGCGCTACGTGCCGAGTCTGCCCCTCGCGCTGATGTTCGCGCGAGTCTTTCGTTGTTCGACCGACGAGATTTTCAGTCTGGAGAAAAGCAAATGAGTTTCATCGACGAGCGATTTCTCGAATATCGGCGGCGATCAATCAGTCTTGCCGGTCTCGCCGGCGGACTGCTGGCGACCGGGCTGTGGATCTACCACTACTACGCCGATCACGTCTGGAACTGGGAGTTGTTCTCGATCGCTTTGACGATCGGCCTCGTGAAGCAGGGAATGATGCTTTGGTATCGGATGCGGGGATAAAAAATGATCAAGCCTGACAAGTACATGATGTTTGGAATGACCGCGCTCCTGCTCGCGAATCTTCTGCGCCTCGCGGCCACGCACCTGGCGCATGGCGCAGGTGAAAACTGGTTCGACTTCGGGATGGGCTTGCTGTACGCGGTCGCGATCGGTCTGCTCCTGCTGTGGGTGAGAACAGGCCGGGGCGCTCGATCTCCGCGCTGCTGAGCCGTTACTCCGCGTCTTTCCCGATCTTCGCGGTCTCCGGCCGTCCCGCCCACTCGCCCCACGAGAAACAGCGGATGCACGTGAAGACGTAGTGGGCAACGCCGGTGGTCGCGTTCTCAACGGTATTGATCTCCATCGGAGACTGGCATCGATAGCAGAGGATGGCGTCGCCGCGATTCATGTTCTCGACGAATCCTTCAACTGCCTGCGCGTGAAACTCCATCTGCTTCGGCCGCTGCGGAATCGTGATCGTCTCTTTTCCGCGCGGACACGTCAGGAAAACGTGGTCCGCGAACGTGGTCTGCACGAACTCGCCAACCATGTTGACGCCGGGATGCTTCGGGCAAGGCACCGGCTTTCCGGCCCAGAAGGAGCGGACTACGTCGCGGAGCTGTTCAACTTCGCTCGGCATGATCGGCCGGCGATTTTACACGGGCTCCCTCGATCTCTCCGAACACGCGCATGAAATTGCCGCCCAGGATCTTTTCGACGTCGATGTCGGAAAGGCCGCGCAGCAGCAGGCTTTCTGTGATGCGAGGCAGGCCGGCTGCCGTCTGGAGATCTTCCGGCAGCGCCGGGACGCCATCGAAGTCGCTGCCGACGCCGACGTGGTCGACGCCCGCGACTTCGACCGCGTGCATGAAGTGATCGACGACGTCCTCGAGCTTCGCGGTCGGACACCCGAGCGTGTTGAACCACTTCAGGTACTCATCCCAGTCGGTCGTGTCGTTCGGCATCTCCTCGCTCCCGCCCTCGGTCTCCGCTTTGCGCGGCCGTTTCTGCGCGCGCATGACCGCCTCGGCCACCGCGTCGTTGATGAACGCCGAGAAGAAATTGATCATGCAGATGCCACCGTTTTTCGCGAGCGTGCGGAGCATGTCGTCGGTCATGTTTCGCGGATGACGACAGAGCGCGCGACACGATGAATGCGTCGCGACCAGCGGCGTTCGCGTCGTTTCGACGACGGCGTTGAACGCGGCATCGGAGACGTGCGAGATGTCGACGATCATGCCCAGGTCGTTCATCGTGCGTACGACCTGGCGGCCGAAATCCGTCAGACCGCCGTGCCGCCCTGCGTCGCCGGAGGAATCGCACCAGTTGTTCGTGTTGACGTGCGTGAGCGTCAGGTAGCGGGCGCCGAGGCGGTAGAAATCGCGGAGGGTTTCGAGCGAGTCTTCGATCGCGTGGCCACCTTCGACGCCGATCATGATCGCGGTCTTCCCGTTTTGTTTCGCGCTTCGAATCCCCACGGAATCCGTGCAGAGCGTCAACTGATTCGGATAGCGCGATGTCTCGGAGCGGATCAGATCGATCAGACGGTACGCGAACTTCGCGGCGCCGCGATTCGCGTAGTAGGGCGGGACGTAGGCCGCAAAAAACGAAGCCGTGATCCCGCTCTCGCGCAGCGATCGCAGATCCACCTGCGCCTCGGTGTCGTGCTCATCGAGGTGAAAGTTGCGGCGGAGGAGTCGATAGGGCGTGTCGCAGTGTCCATCGACGATGATCGCGCGCTGATGGACAGCGTTACTCTTTGAAATAGGCATCGATCTGATCGACTTTCCTCCCCAGCTCCTCGACGTCCTCGAAGAGAAATTCGGCTTTCGTCAGCAACCGCCTGTCGAAGCCGCCGGACAATACCGCAACGATCGGAAGAGCGCATCGGTGCGAGGCGAGGATGTCGTAGGGTGTGTCGCCGACGGTCAACGTGAACGCGGCGTCGGTACCGAGGCGCTCGAGGGCGGCTTCGAAGATCTCTGGCGATGGCTTCGACATCTGCGCATCTTTTTTCGAGGTCGACCCTTCGAGCAGATCGCAGATGCCGAGGAGCTTCGTGTAGTACCTCACTTCATCGGGATTCGAGGACGACGCCAGCGCGATCTTCACCTTGCGTTTGCGGAATTCCTCGAACACCTCGCGAATGCCCGGAAACGGCCGCGCGTTCGGCATGAACTTCTCCTTGTATAAACCTGTACGATATTTCTTTATCTTTTCACCGAATTTCCGCATCTCGCGCGCGTCGAGAAGATCAGGAACGAGGAGGTCGCCCCCTTTACCGATCTGACTGCGGACCACCTCGTATTCGATTTTCTTTCCGAAGTGCTCGAAAGCTTCCCGCCAGCACTGCGCGTGAAGGTCGTTGGTATCGACGAGCGTGCCGTCGATGTCGAAGATGAGGCCTTGTAGTCGCACGCGTCGCGAGAGAGCAAGACTTTGGCCGGGCGTCAGGCGTCGGGCGTCAGGCGTCGGG